>SYDD01000350.1 GCA_005786775.1 Opitutaceae bacterium | reverse complement strand
GTGCTCGCGCTGGGCGGCGCCGGCGCGCACGTGCCTTACCGGCTCACATGGGCGGCCGAACGCGCCGAGGCCCCCCGGGCGCAGGGGCGCTTCTATGCATTGGACTCCATTCGCGCCGTCACCGGCGTGGTGGCGGCTCTCGCGGCTGAAATCACGTGAGCCGGGCGCGGGTCCTCTTTCGTTAGGCGGGGGTGGCCTTGCGGCGGTCGGGGAGGGCGCGGCTCGCAACCTCGGCGCGCAGGCGCGCGATGCAGGCGTCGGTGGTGAGCACGCCCTCGTCCCCGCGGGCGCGCGAGCGGACGGAGACTCCACCCGCCTCGGCCTCCTTCTGGCCAAGCACGAGTGCGTACGGGACTTTCTCGATTTCCGCGCGGCGGATCTTCGCCCCGAGCTTGTCGCTGTGCTCGTCGAGTGTCGCCCGCAGGCCCTCCGCGCGCAGCCGGGCGAGCAGTGCGCGGGCCGGTTCGATCGTCTTCTCGCTGATCGGCAGGATGCGCACCTGTTCGGGCGCGAGCCAGAGCGGGAAATCGCCCGCGAAGTGCTCGATCAGCACCCCGCAGAAGCGCTCCATCGAGCCGAAGGGGGCGCGGTGGATCATCACCGGACGGTGCGGCTGGTTGTCGGCCCCAATGTAGGAGAGGTCGAAGCGGATCGGCAGGTTGTAGTCGACCTGGACGGTGCCGAGCTGCCACTCGCGGCCGATGACGTCGCGGACCACGAAATCGATCTTCGGGCCGTAGAACGCCGCCTCGCCCGGCTCCTCGGTAAAGGGCACGCCCAGGGTGCGGGCGGCGGCGCGGCAGGCCTCCTCCGCTTTATCCCAGTTCGCTGCCTCGCCCGTGTATTTGTTCGAATCCGGGTCGCGCAGTCCCACGCGGACGCGGTAGTCGGCCATGCCGAGCGTGCTGAGCACGGTGCGCACCAGCGACAGGCAGCCGAGTACCTCCGCGGCGACCTGCTCTTCGGTGCAGAAGAGGTGGGCGTCATCCTGGGTGAAGCCGCGCACGCGGGTCATCCCGTTGAGCTCGCCGCTCTGCTCCCAGCGGTAGACGGTGCCAAACTCGGCCAGCCGAACGGGGAGGTCCCGGTAGGAGTGGGGCTGGGAGGCGAAGATCTTGATGTGGTGCGGGCAGTTCATCGGCTTCAGCATGAAGCCGTCCAGCAGCTCGGCGTCGGGGCGGACGCGGTCCGCCGTGATTGTCTCGCGGCCGGTGCGGGCGTTGATCTGTTCACGGAGCTGGGCAGACACGGCCTCGAGGCGGGCAAACACCTCGCCGCAGGGGCAGTTCTCGGCGACCACGCGGGCGAGGGCGTCGCTCTCGAGCACGGGGGCGAACTGCGCGTCCTTATAGTACGGGAAGTGCCCGGAGGTTTTATAGAGCTCCAGTTTGCCGATGTGCGGCGTGAAGACCTGTGCGTAACCCTGTTTGCGCAGCTCCTCGCTGATGAAGGTCTGGAGCTCTTGGCGAATGACGGCCCCGTTGGGCGTCCAGAGGATGAGGCCCTGCCCGACCTCCTCGTCGATGTGGAAGAGCTTGAGGTCGCGGCCCAGCTTGCGGTGGTCGCGCAGGCGCGCCTGCTCCAGCTGGTGGAGGTGCTGCGCGAGCTCCTCTTTATTGGCGAAGGCGGTGCCGTAGATGCGCTGCAGCTGCTTGTTGCGCTCGTCCCCGCGGTGGTAGGCGCCCGCGATGGAAAGCAGCTTGAACGCCTTCAGCTTGGAGGAGTAGCGGACGTGGGTGCCGGCGCAGAGGTCCATGAACTCCCCGTTCTGATAGAACGAGATCTTCTCACCCTCCGGGATGTCGGCGAGGCGCCCGAGCTTGTACCGCTCCTGCCCGCGGGAACGGATGATCTCCACCGCCTCCTCGCGGGAAACTTCCTTGCGCAGGAACGGCTGATTCTCGTCGGCGACTTTGCGCATCTCCGCCTCCAGGCGGACCAGGTCCTCCGCGGTGAAGCGGTGGTCGAGGTCGATGTCGTAGTAGAACCCGGTGTCGGTCGGCGGGCCGATGTCGAGCTTAGCCTCGGGAAAGAGGCGGAGCACGGCGGTCGCCAGCACGTGCGAGCACGAGTGGCGGATCTCTTCGAGCGGTGTCATCGGCATAAGGGGCGCGCCGGCGCACGGTTGCCGGCCCGCGGGGTCCGAGAGCGCCCGCAAAACGCGGGGCTGTCAACGCGCCGTCTCGGCGGCGGCCTCACTTGCGAATCGGCTCCAGCGACCAGCCGTCCTTGCGGTCCAGGATCGTCCAGCCCGCGGCGGCGAGCTCAGCGCGCAGCGCGTCGGCGGCGGCGAAGTCCCGCGCCTGCTTCGCGGCCCAGCGCCGCTCGGCGAGGGCGGTGACCGCCGTAGGGATCGCGGCGGCGGGCCCGCGGGCGGACAGGTCGAGGCCGAGGGCAAACAGGGCGCGGTCAAAGCTGGCCGCGTTGAGCCCCGCCGGGGCGGTGGCGTTGAGCACGGCGAAAAGGGCGCCCAGGGCGCCCGGGAAATTGAGGTCGTCCCGCAGCGCCGCGAGCACGGGCGCGGAGACGTCGACCGCGCCGCCGGCTTCGGGGATCGCCGCGCGGGCGGTCCGGAGGGTGCGCAGCGCGCTGGCGGCCGCGTGGAGCGAATCGAGGGTGAAGTTCAGCTGCTTCCGCGGGTGGCCCATCAGGAGCGCGTAGCGCACCGCCATCGCCTCGTGCCCCTTGGCGACGAGGTCG
Source organism: Opitutaceae bacterium (assembly GCA_005786775.1). Classification (GTDB taxonomy): domain Bacteria; phylum Verrucomicrobiota; class Verrucomicrobiia; order Opitutales; family Opitutaceae; genus ER46. The sequence continues at coordinate 1,268 of SYDD01000350.1, read as the reverse complement.
CGCAGGGTGTGGTAGTTGCCCTTGCTCTTGCTCATCGTGGTCCCGTCGACGAGCAGGTGCTCGCTGTGGTACCAGTGGCGCGCGAAGGGGACGCCGTTGCAGCACTCGCTCTGGGTGATTTCGTTCTCGTGGTGCGGGAAGAGCAGGTCCACCCCGCCGGTGTGCAGGTCGATGGTGTCGCCGAGCAGGGCCTTGCTCATCGCGCTGCACTCGATGTGCCAGCCGGGGCGGCCGGCCGCCGCGCTGCGGGGCCCGGGCCACTGGACGGCGCCGTCCTCCTCCGGCTTGTACGCCTTCCAGAGCGCGAAATCGGAGACGGAGTCCTTGTGGTCGGCGTCGGCCACCGCGTTGGTCACCTGCAGCTCCCGTTCCTGGATGCGGGAGAGGCGGCCGTAACCTGGAAAGGTGGCGAGGCGGAAGTAGACCGATCCGTCCGCGGCGCGGTAGGCGTGGCCCTTCTCCATCAGCACCTCGATCATGTTCACCTGCTCGCGGATGAAGCCCGTCGCCGTGGGCTCAGCGTGCGGTCGCAGGAGGTTCAGGGCGGCGCAATCCTCGTGGAAGAGGTCCGTCCAGTGCCGGGTGATCTCCGCCAGTGGCCGGCCCTCCTTGCGGCTTTGCGTGATGGTGCGGTCGTCGACGTCCGTCAGGTTCCGCACGTGGCGCACCCGCTCCGGGCCGAACTCCAGTTCCAGGAGGCGCCGGATCACGTCGTTCACCACGAAGGTCCGGAAGTTGCCGATGTGCGCTGGGGCGTAGACGGTCGGGCCGCAGTTGTAGAACCGGAACACCCCGTCGGGATGGGCGGGCTGGAGTTCGCGGGGTTCGCGGCGGAGCGAGTCGTGGAGTCGGAGGGCCATGGCGGGCGCGGGAGGGTGACGATGGCGGCATCGGCCGGGCCGTTTCGACACCTTTTTTTGCGGTTTGGCGTGCATCCGCGCTGCCGGGCCGGTTAATCCGGGAGGCACCATGAGCCGTCCACCCGCCCTCGAGCTCGCCCAGCGCCCCCGCCGACTGCGGCGCACCGCCGCCCGCCGCCTGATGGTGGAGGAGACAGTCCTGCGCGCCGCCGACCTCATCGCGCCCCTGTTCGTCGTCGAGGGCGACGCGCCGCCGGAGGAGATTGCCTCGATGCCCGGCGTCTTCCGCCTCAACCCCACGGACCTCGTCCGCGAGTGCCGCGAGCTCCACGCGCTGGGGGTGCCCGCGGTCGCCCTGTTTCCCAAGCTGGATCCGGCGCGCAAGGACGACACGGGCACCGAGGCCCT
>SYDD01000349.1 GCA_005786775.1 Opitutaceae bacterium | reverse complement strand
TGCTGGGACCAGTGGTACCCCGAGGGCGCCCGCCTCACGGCGCTCCAAGGTGCCGAAATCCTCTTCTACCCGACGGCGATTGGCTGGCACCCGGCGGAAAAGGCCGAGCACGGCGCCCGCCAGCACGGCGCATGGGAAACCATCCAGCGCGCCCATGCCGTGGCCAACGGCTGCTTTGTCGCCGCGGTCAACCGCATCGGGACCGAGCGGCCCGAGGGCGGAGACGGCATCGAATTTTGGGGCCAGAGCTTCGTCGCCGGCACGAGCGGGGAGATTCTCGCTAAGGCTGGCCCCGATCGCGAGGAAGTCATGCTGGTGCCCATCGACCTCGGGCAGGTCGACACCACCCGCACCCACTGGCCCTTTTTGCGCGACCGGCGGATTGACGCCTACGGCGACCTCACCCGGCGTTACGTGGATCCCGTATGAAGCCTCGCGATCAGCTGTTTTTACTCTCGCCCCAATTCCCGGACCCGCGCGCGGGCACCGGTCTCTACCACTGCCCGGAGTGCGTGCAGGTGGAGGGTCTGCTCGCCTCCTACCCGTTCCTGCGCGGGGTGCTAGAAGTGGCGTACGTCGATTTCCCCCGGCCGCGCGCTGCGATTGTTCCGCTGGTGGGGACCGAGAACCAAGGCTGCCCGGTGCTTGTGCTCGCCAGCGCCGCTCCCGCCGGCGTCGCCGTTCGTCACCACCATGCGACTGGCCGCGACTTTGTTTCCGGCTACCCTGAAATCAGCGCTTACCTCGCGGCGGTCCACCGGATTCCTGCCGCCCACCCGTGAGTTGGGTCCGCTTCGGACGGTCGACGGCCGTCGCGCTGACGCTGGCGGCCGGTGGGTTGGGCGGATGTGCCGTGGCTGATGCCGCAGGGCAGGCGGTCCAACGCCGGCTGCAGGATCCCGCCGTCGAGCGGGTTTTCCCGGATGCCTCGCGGGACATTTACGGCTCCGTTCGCGCGGTCGTTACCCGGCTGGGTTACCGGGTGGTCCGCGGATCGGCTGCGCAGGGTGAATTGGAGGCGGTCAGCGCCGTCTTGCCCGGGGTGGACCCGGGCAGCTCCCGGCAACTGGTGCTACGGGTCCGACTGATGCCCGCCCAGGAGGGGACGACGGTCCGGGTGCGGTTAGCGGACTTGCGCGAGGCCGATTCCTCCCGTCGAGCCGGGCACGCCACCGAGGCGCCCCTGCCGCCGGGGCCGCGGCACGAAGCCCTGCTCGCGGAACTCGGGCGGGAGCTTACGGCCCAAAAATCCCGTTGACGCCGGGCGCTCCGCCGGGCGTATTCGTCATTTCCTCTTTCGTTTCCGTCCCGTTCCAGTCGTCCCATGCCCATCGAAATCAAGATCCGCAAGAACGAGCCCATCGACCGCGCGCTACGTCGCATGAAGAAGAAGCTCGAGCGCGAGAACATCATCAAGGGAACCCGCGCCAAGCGGTATTATGAGAAGCCGTGCGAGAAGCGCCGCCGGAAGGAGAAGGTTCAGGCCTTCACCCAGATGCTGCGCCGCCGCTACGCCGAGTAAGTTAACCGTCCCAGCTTTTCGGGCCGTGCGGCCGCTTCGGCGCCGCGCGGCCCTTTGCTTTCTGCCCCCCGCGACGTCCCTCGTGCGCCCGAGGCCGCGTCCTCTCACCACCCCGTGACGCCCCTGATCGCCCTCTCCAGCAGTTGGTGCTCCCATCGGCACCAGGACGGCTACGCGATGCTCACCGAGATGGCGGCGCTCGGCTTCACGCAAGTCGAGCTGAGCCACGGCATCCGCATCACCCTCGTTCCCGGGATCCTGCGGGCAGTGGCCGAAGGGGTCGTCCGGATCACCTCGACCCACAACTTCTGCCCGCTGCCGACCGGGGTGGTTCGGGCCGCCCCTAATCTGTTCGAGCCCTCCGCCCGCGACCGCCGGGAGCACGACCAGTGGCTGCGGCACACCCGGCGCTCGATTGAGTTTGCCGCCCAGGTCGGAGCCAAAGTCCTCGTGCTCCACCTCGGCAGCGTGGACTTCTTCTGGTTTAATCCTGCCCGCAGGGTGGGGCAATACCTCCGCGACCACCCGGACGCTGGCCGCAACCCAGGCGACCAGACTTACGCGGAGCTACTCCGGACTTGTTACCAGCGGTTGGAGCGCCGCGCCCCCCCGTTCTGGGCTCAGGTGCAAGATAGCCTCCGCGAGATCAGCGACTTGGCCCGTGATAAGGGCGTCCGCCTCGGGTGCGAGAACCGGGAAAAGTTCGAGGAACTGCCCCTCGACTCCGTCTTTCCCGACTTCTTTGCCGCCCAGCCCCCGGGTTCCCCGCTCGGCTACTGGCACGATACTGGCCATGCCGATATCAAGGAGGGCATGGGCCTGCTCCGCCACCGGGAGCACCTCGCCGCGATGGCGCCTTGGACCATCGGCTGGCACCTGCACGACGTTGACGCGCAGGGCCACGATCACCAGCCACTCGGCGCCGGGCACATCGATTTCGAGATGGTGAGCAAGTTCTGGCGGCCCGAGCACCTCCTCACGCTCGAGTTTTCCCCGCGGGTCTCGTCTGACGAGGTCCGGGCGTCCAAGGCCCGCCTCGAGGCGTTGCTGGCGCGGCGCGACTAAACGCCTGCCGCGCGCTCTCAGCCGGCGAGCAGCTCCCGTACCCAGCGCCGATGCGGGCCGGAGAGCGTGAGGGCATCGAGCTCGTCCTGCTGCACCCACACCAGCCCTTCGGCCGCGTGCGTGGGCAGCGCCGCAGGCGGCAATTCGTGAATGAGCTCGGTGATGCGGTAGCGGGTGATCCCGCGCCGTTTGCGCGCCAACAGGGGGCCCCGCCGGGCCGTTGCCTCGGTCAGGCCCGCCTGTTCCGCGCTGGGCAACTCGTGGACGCGGGCCAGTCGCCGGGAGCCCTCCGGCGTGCGGTGCAGCAAAAGTGCCCCGGCGCGTCGGCACCAGACGCGCACGACGGTCCGGTCCTCCAGCTGGCGGGGCTGCAGCCGCGGGAGTTCCTCGGGCCTGCCCTGGCGCGCGCCAACGCAGAATTCTCGGACCGGGCAGGTAAGGCACGCCGGGGCGCGGGGCACGCACACGGTCGCCCCGAGCTCCATCATCGCCTGATTGTGGTCCCCCGGCCCGGTGTGGTCTAGCAGCGCTTCCGCCAGCGGCCTGAGGGCCTTGGCCGCGGCCACGCTGTCCCGGTAGGCGGTGCGGTCCGCGGTCAGCCGGGCGAGGATCCGCACCACGTTGCCGTCGACGCAGGCCGCCGGGTGGCCGAAGGCGATGCTGGTGATCGCCGCCGCCGTGTACGGTCCCACGCCCGGTAGTTCCCGCCACGCCTCCGGCGTCCGTGGGGGCTCCGGCAGCGCCGCGACGGCCCGGGCCAGCCGGTGCAGGTTGCGCGCGCGAGAGTAGTACCCGAGTCCCTCCCAGAGCCGCAGGACGCGTTCCTCCGGGGCGGCCGCCAACGCCGCGAAGTCCGGCCATTCCTCCAGCCAGCGCGCAAAGTACGGCAGCACCGTCTTCACCTGCGTCTGCTGCAGCATGAACTCGCTGACCACCGTCGGGTAGAGGCCCGGCCGCTCGCGCCACGGGAGGCGGCGCGCGTGGCGCCGGTACCAGCCGAGCAGGGCGGCCCGGAACGCGGGGGCCAGTTGGGTCAGTTCGGACGGCACCGCGCCAGCAGACGGCGGTGGACCCCCGGGGCCCAAGCAGAATCTTTTTGAGCTTTCGGCCGCTTTCGTGGGCAATGCGGAGAATGACGTCCCGTTCCCGCGACGATTCCGCGCGCCCGAAGCTGGCCTCCCACACGGTGAAGCTCGATCCGGCGCAGATGGAAACCCTCCGTGGCATCCTCGCCGGCCGGGGCTGGGAGCCCTTCTCCGTCGCCCACACCCACTTCGCCTTCCGCGCGGATCACCTCAAGGTGAACGTCAGCGCCTACACCTCCGGCAAGGCGGTCGTCGCCGGCAAGGGCACGGAGGACTTCGTGCGCGACATCCTCGAGCCGGAGGTGCTGGGCGAGGCCCGCCTCGGCTACGACGAGGTCCGCCACCCGGAATGGTTCGAGGCCCACGCCGGGCTCGATGAGAGCGGCAAGGGCGACTTCTTCGGACCGGTCGTCGCCGCCACGGTCATCGCGGACGGTCCCGCCGTCACCGCGTGGCTCGCCGCCGGGGTCAAGGACTCCAAGCAGATCACCGAACCCCAGATCCTGCGGCTCGATGCGCTCATCCGCGGCACCCGCGGCGTGGTCGTCCGGACCTGCCTCTGCGGGATGGCGCGGTACAACGAGCTGATGGCCCGGCCCGGCGCCAACCTGAACCGCCTCCTCGCGTGGCAGCACGCGACCGCCCTGACGCAGGCGCTCGCCGAGCGCACCGTGCCGTGGGGGCTCCTAGACCAGTTCTGCGAGCAGCCCCTCACGCAGCGTGAGCTCGCCCGCAAGGGTGTCACTGGTTTCGACCTGCGGATGCGGCCCCGCGCCGAGGAGGACCCGGTAGTCGCCGCCGCCTCGGTGGTCGCGCGCGCCGAGTTTGTCCGGCAGATGCACGAGCTCTCGACCCGGCTCGGCGAAAAGCTGCAGAAGGGCGCCGGCGCCGCCGCCAAGGCCCAGGGCGCCCGGATCGTGGAACGGCTGGGGGCGCGCGCCCTCGGGGACTTCGCGAAGCTCCATTTCCGCACGGCGTACGAGATCGTCTCGGCGGCCGGGCGTCTTGACGAGCTGCCCCTGCCCGCGCCCAAGGCGCGGATGGATTTCTGAGCCGCCTGCCGCGCCCAAGGCGGGCGGTCCGCGCTCAGTCGAGCCGCGTGAAAGGGACGGCCTGGCCGAGCAGGTCGGGCTGGCCCCAGCCGGCCGCCACCGCCCGGCGCAGCGCCTCCGGGTCCCGCTCGTGGCGCGGGACGAGCTCCTCGCGGACGAAGCTCACGTCGATGCGCCGGTCGGAGACGCGGCGGCAATGCAGGAAGTGGTGCCGCGGCGCGGCCCCCTCCAGGTTCCGCAAGGTGAGGAAATCCTGCCCGGCCACGCGGCTGTGCCAGGCCCGGAAGACCGTCCCGTTGTAAACGAGGATGTAGTTCTCCGCATCGTAGCGGGTGACCTTGGCCCAACCCTCCGGCGCGACCCAGCGCCCTAAAAGGCGCTCGTCCAGCGGCGCCTCAGGCCGGGGCGAGAGCGGCGCCTCGAACTCGCAGCCGGTGGCCAGGACGAGCAGCAGCAGAGGCAGGGCGCGGAAAAGCCGGCTGGCACGGAGCGTTTTCATCCCCTCAAGGTGGCGCGGATGGCCTGTCGGGGCAACCTTGCCGCCGGGCCCCGCGGCGGTTGGGCTCGGGCGATGGAGCCCGCCGCCCGTGCCTGCCTGGAAAGTGATCCCGCCCTGGCCCGCATCATCCGTGTCGTTGGTCCGCTCGCGTTGGAACCTCGCCGGCGTTCGCCTTGCGAGTCGCTGGTGCAGGCCATCATCCACCAGCAGCTGAGCGGCCGGGCCGCCGCGACGATCCTGGGCCGCTTCCGCGAGCAGGTGGGGGGAGGGCGCTTCCCCGGGCCCGAGCGCATTCTCGCCACGCCGGTGGAGCGCCTGCGGGCGGCCGGGCTGTCCGGCGCCAAGGCCGCCTACATCCAGGCCGTGGCCCGCGCCGCCGCGGAAGGCACGCTGCCGACGCTGCGCGCGTGCGCCCGCCTGGAGGACGAGGAGATCATCGCCGCGCTCACCGCCGTGAAGGGCATCGGGCGCTGGACGGCCGAGATGTTCCTCATCTTCAACCTCGGCCGGCCCGATGTGCTGCCGGTCCTCGACCTCGGGGTGCGCCGGGGCTTCCAAGTTGCGCACGGGCGCCGCCAGCTCCCGGCCCCGCGCGCCCTCGCGCAGCACGGCCAGCGCTGGGCGCCGCACCGCAGCCTCGCGACGCTCTACCTGTGGCAGGCCGCGAATGATCCGGCGCGCTTCGCCTCCTGAGACGCCGGTCAGGCCGGGCGCACCAGCGTGGCCTGTGCCACCCACGCCGGGTCCAGCGTGACGCCGAATCCGGTGCCGGTCGGGCACTGGACGACACCGCCGGCGCACTTGAGGCTCGAGGTCGCGCAGGCCACGGGGAGGGTCGTGTCCCCCTTGAATTCCTGGAACGGCCCGATGTTCGGGGTCCACGAGGCGAAGTGGACCACGTCGAGGTAGCCCAGGCCCCCGCCCGACATATGGGGCACGACGGTCAGGCCCGCCGCGGCCGCCATCCGCGCCACCTTGGTCGCGCGGATGAACCCGCCGCCATAGTGAAGGTCCGGCTGCACGATATCGACCGCCCGGTTCGCGATCATCCAATGCCAGCGGTGGAGGCTGAACTCCTGCTCCCCGCCGGCGACCGGGATGCTCAGGGCGTCAGCCACCTCGCGCGTGCCCCACAGGTCGTCGAATTCGCAGGGCTCCTCGTAAAAGCCATAGCCGTGGGCCTCCATCACCCGCCCGATCCGGATCGCCTCCGCCGGCCGGTAGGAGCTGTTGGCGTCGGCGTACAGGGTCATCCCGGAGCCGAACTTCTCCCGCGCGAGCGCGATCAGCCGCTCGCTCCGGCCGGGGAGGGAATCGGCGTCCCGGCTCATCCGTCCGCCCAGCCGGAACTTCAGCGCGCGCACGCCGGAGCCGGCGACCAAGCGCTGGAGGTATTCGACCTCCGCCTCCGGGGTGTTGCCCCGGTTGCCGCTCGCGAAATACACCGGGATCTCCCGCCGCCGCGCGCCGCCGAAGAGGTCCGCCACGGGCCGTCCCGCCGTGCGCGCCAGCAGCTCCAGCAGCGCCTGCTCCACCGCCATCACGGCGGACCAGAACAGCTGGCCCTGCATCTTGTAGTTGCTTGCGTGCCGGTAGGCCTCCCAGTGCAGCTCCTCCAGCCGGCGCGCGTCCTGACGGAGGTAGGGCGGGAACACGGAGCCCAGCAGCACGGGCCATGCCTTGGCCATCATCGAGGGGTTGGGCACGGTGATCGCCTCCACCCCGTCCGCCGAGCGCGCGCGGACCACGAAATCCTTGCCGCGCCGCAGCAGCTCGAGGCTCGTGACGGTGACAGGCCGCGGGATGGACGACACATCGAGGACCGGGGCCTCGAGGATCCGGCGCAGGTCCTCCGCGCCAGGGGTGGCGCCGCGCAGGAGGCTGCCGCCCGCCGCCAGCAGCGCGGCCTGACGCAGGAAGGTGCGGCGATCGGTGGGGGTGGGGAGAGGGGCAGGAGGGGTCACGCGGTCACTTCGGCACGGGCGGCCCACGGCTGCAAGGGCGGGCTGGCCAAGGCCGGGCGGCGCGTGCTTGGCTCCCGGCGATGCCCCGCTTCCCCCGCGTCCTCTCCCTGCTGGCCCTCCTGGCGTTCGCGGCCGCGCCGCTGCGCTCCGCCGCGCCTCCCCCCAACCTCAT
>SYDD01000008.1 GCA_005786775.1 Opitutaceae bacterium | reverse complement strand
CGCCACGCCGAGCGCGCGTTCGCGCGCCACCTCGTCCAGGTGGTTGAGCAGGGCGGCGAACGCCCGCCAGAGGCCCCAGAAGACCACCAGCGAGAGCGCGACCTGGTACCCGGCGCCAAGGTAGTGGTCCGCGGCCGCGGGTAGCTTTAGCACCCGCAGGGCGGAAAACAGCCCGAGCACCACGATGAGCGCGGCCGCGGGTCCCTCGAGTGCCGGACACATTTTGTCGTCGAGCGTCGTCTCAGTGCGCGAGGCTAGGCGCCGCAGCGCGGGGAAGAGCAGCCGGGTGACGATGCGCCGCGCTAGCAGCGCGATTAACACCAGAGAGAGGCTGATCACGTAGTGCGTCGTGCTATTGCCACTCGATCGGAGGTCGAAGGCCGAGAGGAACAGGTCTACTCCCTGCTCCAGATAGTCAGGCTCCTGGGTCGGCCGACCTAGCGCGGTCGCGGCGGCAGCGGCTGTCGTGTTCAGCGCGGCCGGTTCCGCCGGCGTGGTCCGGGCCGCCTCCGCCGCCGGTTCCGCCGCCCGCACCAGGCTCACTAGTACCAGCGGCGCGAGTCGCCGCCCGAAGGACCAGAAGTTCATTGCAAACGACAGCCCCCAGCGCCCCCGGTTGTCAAAGGCTTTGCCCGGCCGGAGCCGAAGGCCGCGTCAGACCGGCGCCGCCGCGGCGCCCGCGCGGGAACGGCGCGTCCAACCTACCAAAAACAGCGCCGCGAACAATAACCCCTCGACCACGTAGCGCAGGTAGTCGTAGGCGCGGACCCCATCCGACGCGCCCGTGAAACCCTGCCAGAGCGGCTGGAACTAGGCGGAGACCGACGCGCCCGTGGATTTCGCAGCCCGGAACCGGTCAACGGCAAATCCGGTTCCCGCGCGGACCGGAACCGGATGCCATTGCGGCGGGCGCGAACGGGCCACCGCCAGCTTCAGGCGACCGTGATCCGGCGGGGCCGGGCGGCCTCCGCCTTCGGCAGCGAGAGCCGCAGGACGCCGTCCCGCAACTCGGCGGCGATCCGGTCGGCTGCGACGGCCTGGCCGAGCGCGATCGCGAGCTGGAAGGGAGCGTCGGTGGTCTCGCGGTGGAGCGCGGACCAGCCCGCGGGGGGCGTCCACGCGCGCCGGCCGACCACGCGGAGGACGTCCTCCTCGACGGTGACGTCGAGGCCGTCGCGGGCCACGCCGGGCAGCTGGACCGTGAGGGCGAAGGCGTCCTCGGTCTCATTCAGGTGGTGGACCGGCCGGACCGCGGCGGGCGCGGACGGGCGGACGGTCGTGGCGAGCAGGGAATGCAGGAGGTTCATATGAGAAGAGGGAGCCAGGGTTGGCGTTAAAGGCTGGGTTCAGGCGGCATTGATCTGGATCCGGCGCGGCTGCGCGGCGGGGCGCCGGGGCAGGGTGACGGTCAGGATCCCGTCGACGTAGGTCGCGGCCACCTGGTCTTCGGCGGTGTCCTCGGGCACGGCGAGCGTGCGGAGGGCGATCGGCTCGGCCGGCGTGGGGTCCGGCTTGGCGTCGCCGGCGGGCGCGGGCGGGACCACGGAGAGCGTGAGCTGGCCGTCGGCGAGCTCGATCCGGAGGTCCTCGCGGCGGCAGCCGGGGAGCGCGGCGCGGACGTGGGTGGCGGCGGCGTCGGCGTAGACGTCGACCGGGAAGGTCGCGGGCCCTTCGGCGGCGAGGGCCGCGGTGAAGAGGCGGTCCATCTCGGCCTCAAGGCCGGACCAGGGCGAGAGCCGGGTGCCGGAGCGGGCGATGGACCACGCGGGGAGCAGGGAGGAGCGGAGTTGGTTCATATGGGTTGGAACGTTGTGTCCCTCCCTTTGCACGCGGCGCGCCAGCGGGCGGCGAAGCGCAACTCCCCTCGGCACAGCGGGTTGGGCCGCGGCGGCGAACACGGGTGCGACGGGGCGTCCCGCGGTGGGACGGCCCGGGTGCGCAATCGCGTCCCAGCGCGGGGCGCAGGCGGCCGCGCGTTCCCTTTGACGCGGGGTCGGGAGCGGGCAACCCTCGACGAAAACCATGACGCACGCGTTCGATTTCGAAACCGTCCCGGAGCGCCGGGGGACCGATTCCCAGAAGTGGCAGCGGTACGCGGGCCGCGACGTGCTGCCGCTGTGGGTGGCGGATATGGACTTCCGGGCGCCCCCGCCGGTGATCGAGGCCTTGCACCGGCGCGTGGACCACGGGGTGTTCGGCTACGCGCGGCCGGTCGCCAGCACCACGGAAGCCGTGCTCGAGGCGCTCTGGCGGCGGCACGGCTGGCGGGTCGAGCCGGAATGGCTCGTCTGGCTGCCGGGCCTGGTCGTGGGCCTGAACGTGACCGCGCTGGCCTGCGCGGAAGCCGGCGACGAGGTGCTCACCCTGTCGCCCGTTTACCCGCCCTTCTTCTCAGCGCCGCGCAACAGCGGTCGCGTGCCGGTGGGTGTGCCGTGGGTGCGGGAGGCCGGCGGCTGGGGCGTCGATTGGGACGCGCTGGAGGCGGCGGTGACCCCGCGGACGCGGCTCTTCCTGCTTTGCAACCCGCACAACCCGCTCGGCCGGGTGTGGCGGCGCGCCGAGCTGGAGCGGCTGGCGGAGTTCTGCGCGCGCCACCGGCTGATCCTCTGCGCGGACGAGATCCACTGCGACCTGATCCTCGACCTGGCGCTGCCGCACGTGCCCGCGGCGAGCCTGGGGGCGGACGCGGCGGCGCGCACCATCACCCTGCTGGCGCCGAGCAAGACCTTCAACGTGCCGGGCCTCGGCACCTCCCTGGCGATCATCCCCGACGCGGCGCTGCGCCGGCGGTTCGAGCGGGCGGCGGGCGGCATCGTGGCCGAGGTGACCTGCCTCGGCTTCACCGCCTGCGAGTCGGCGTACCGCGACGGCGAGCCGTGGCGGCAGGCGCTGCTCGATTACCTGCGCGGCAACCGCGACCTGCTGCTGGAGCGGCTCGCGCGCGACTTCCCCGGGATCGCCATCGAGGCGCCGGTCGAGGCGACCTACCTGCTGTGGATGAACGTCGCGGGCCTCGGCCTGCCCTCCCCCGCCGCGCACTTCGAGGCGCACGGCGTGGGCCTGAGCGACGGCGCGCCCTTCGGCTCCCCGCCGGGCCGCCACCTCCGGCTCAACTTCGGCTGCCCGCGCGCCACCCTCGAGGAGGCGCTCCGCCGGATGCGGGCCGCCGTGGCCGCGGCCTGACGCCCGTGCGGATCGGCCCTCACACCCTCGCCTCGAACCTGTGTCTCTCGCCGCTGGCGGGTTACACCAACCTGCCGATGCGGCAGACCATCCGCGAGCTCGGCGGCCTCGGCTGGACCACCACCGACCTGATCAACGCGCGTTCCCTCCTCGAGCGCAGCCCCGCCGCCCTGCGCCTCGCGGCCTCCGCCCCCGACGACCGGCCCTTCTCCATCCAGCTCTTCGGCAGCGTGCCCGAGGAGATGCGCGACGCCGCCGTGCGCTGCCAGGAACTCGGCGCCGACGCCGTCGACATCAATATGGGCTGCCCCGTGCGGAAGGTCGTCCGCGTCGGCGGCGGCTCCGCGATGATGACCGAGCTCGACCGCACCGCGGCGCTCGTGCGCGGGATGGTGGCAGCGGTGCGCATCCCGGTGACGGCCAAGATGCGGCTGGGCTGGGACGAGGACAACCTGACCGCGCCCGACCTCGCGCGCGTGCTGGAGGACGCGGGCGTAGCGGCCGTGTTCGTCCACGGGCGCACGCGGGCGCAGGGCTTCAGCGGCGGCGTGAACCTGGCCGGCATCCGGGCCGTGGTCGCGACGGTGCGGGCGATCCCGGTCATCGGCAACGGCGACGTGACGACGCCGGAGGGCGCGCGGCATATGCTGCGCGAGACGGGGTGCGCGGGGGTGAGCGTCGGGCGCGGGGCGTTCTACGACCCGTGGATCTTCCGGCGGACGGAACACCTGCTCCGCACGGGCGAGCTGCTGCCGGAGCCGGACCTAGCGGAGCGGCTGCGCGTGCTGCGGCGGCATTACGACCGGGTGTGCGCGTTCCACGGGGAGGCGCACGGAACGCGCCTGTTCCGGCGCATCGCACCCTGGTACGCGAAGCGCTTCGGGCCGGCGAAGCCGCTCAAGCGGCGTCTGCTCGCGATGGAGACGCGCGCGGACTTCGAGGCGGCGCTGGCGGAGTTCCTCGAGTGGCGGCGCCAGTTCTGCGACGAGGCGGGGCAACTGCTGCCGAAATTCGCCCCGGCTCCGCTCGTGCCGTCGTTCCTGCGCGATCCGGCGGAAGTGGTGGACGGGGAACGGGACGCCATCCCGGTGCCGCGCGGTCCGGTGGACGTCTGGTAGGCGGGGGCTTGCGCCGGGCGGCGTTCCGGATGCCTTGAGTGGGATGCAGCCTGTGAGCCACTTCTGGGAACTTATCCTCGGCACGATCATCGCGCTCCTGCCGGTGGTAAACCCGCTCGCCTCGGCGCCGACCTTCCTCGCGATCACCGAGGGCGACACGCCGGCGTACCGCCTGGCCCAGCTCCGGCGCGCCTGCCTTTATATGGTGGCGATTTTGGTGAGCTTCCTCATCGGCGGGACGTTCATCATGAATTTCTTCGGCATCTCGATCCCCGGCCTGCGCATCGCAGGCGGCCTGCTGGTAGCGGGCATCGGCTCGGCGATGCTGGTGGGCGCGCCACGGGGCCGGGGCGCGGGCGATCCGGCGGAGGAGGCGGCGCGGGCCAAGCGCGACGTGTCCTTCTCGCCGCTCGCGATGCCGATGCTCAGCGGCCCGGGCTCGATCGCCGTCACTGTCGGCTTCACCTCCCTCGCGCGCGGCCTGCTGGACTACGCGGCCATCATCCTCGGTATCGCGATCGTGGCCGCGATCTCCTACGCCACCCTGCGCCTCTCGGAGCGCATCACGCAGGTCATCGGTGCGAACGGGATGAACGCCCTGTCGAAGGTGATGGGCTTCCTCATCCTCTGCATCGGCATCCAGTTCGTCGTCAACGGCGTGCTCGGGATCATCACCGACCCCGCCGTGCTTCGCGCGGTACGTGACGCCTTCGGATCGGCCTGAGGCGGGCGCTCCGTGAGGCGCAGCTTGGGCCGGGAAGGTTCGTCCGCCCTACGGCCGCCAGTGGGGCGGCACGCTCCTCCGGGGCAAAACAAAGCCCCCGCCCGCGAAAGTTTCCTCGCGGTCGGCCCCGAGGACCCTACAGTCCCCTCCCCTGCCGAGAAAATGACCCAGCACTTTTTCCTCACCGCCGCTCTGGCCCTCCTGGCCGTAACCACTTCCGGCTGCTCCCTGTTTCGCAAGTCCCAGAAGCCCCGGGAGAGCACGGCGATCTCGAGCGAAGTCGAGGCCACCTTCCGGCAGCGCTGGATGGACAAGCGGCTAGCCGAGCTGAAGGCGCAGGGCGTGGCCGAAGCGGCCGCGCAGACGCAGGCCGCGCAAGAATTCGACGCCCGCTACCAGTTCGACCGCAAGCTGGCCCGGTGAGCACTGGCCGCGGACGCGCCCGATCGTGAACCCGCCGGCAACACCGGCCGGGAACGAGGCGCGCGCCGGAGCGCTGGCCGCCTGTGGCGCCTACCTGCTCTGGGGGCTGGTCCCGCTTTACTGGACGCGCCTGCACGGCATCCCGGCCCTCGAGCTCATCGCGCACCGCTTCGTCTGGTCGCTGGTCGTGCTGCTCGCGCTGACCGCGCGGCAGGGCGACCTCGGCACCGTCTGGGCCGCGTGCCGGACCGGGCGCTCCCTCGGGCCCCATCTCCTCTCGGCCCTCCTGCTCACCGGCAACTGGCTGATCTACGTCTGGGGCGTCAATGCGGGCCACGTCATCGAGACCAGCCTCGGCTACTTCCTCGTCCCGTTGGTGAACGTCGCCGCCGGCCGCTTCGTGCTGCACGAGCACCTGCGGCGGACCCAGTGGGTGGCGATCGCGAGCGCCGCCGTGGGCGTGGGCCTGATGATCGCGCAGGCGGGCCGCCCGCCGTGGATCGCCCTCGCGCTCGCGGCGACCTGGGGCGGTTACGGCCTGATGCGCAAGCGCTCGCCCCTCGCCGCCCTGCCCGCCCTCACCGTCGAGACGCTACTGCTCCTGCCCCTCGCGGCCGGCGCCCTCGTCTGGTACCAGCTCGCCGGCCAGGGCGCCCTCGGGCGCGTGGACGGACCGACGCACGCCCTGCTGCTCAGCGCGGGCGTCATCACGACCATCCCGCTGCTGCTGTTCGGTTACGGCGCGCGCCGGATCCGGCTGACTACCCTCGGGCTGCTGCAGTACCTCGCGCCCTCGCTGCAGCTCGCGCTCGGCGTGTGGGTCTACCGCGAGCCATTCACCCGGGAACGCGCCCTGAGCTTCGCCTTCATCTGGGCGGCGCTGGCCCTCTACACGGCCGACAACCTCCTCGCCACCCGCCGCGCGCGGGCGTGATCAGCGCGGCGCCGCGGGCCGGCGGAACACCAGCAGGTGCTGGCGGGGCAGCACGCCGAGGTTCTCGACAAACTCCAGCGGGTGCACGGCCAGCTCCCGCCGCACCTGCGCGACGGTCATCTTGTGCAGGGGCTTGATCGGCACCTCCGGGTCCTCGCCGCGGTACTCGACCAGCACCAGCCGGCCGCCCGGCTTGAGCGCGCGCGCGAGCGCGGCCGTGACCTCGAAGGGGAATTCCAGCTCGTGGTAGACATCGACCAGCAAGATGAGGTCGAGGGCGCCCTCCGGCAGCTTCGGGTCGCTCGCCGTCCCGAGCACGGGCAGCACGCGATCCGCGAGGCCACGACGCGTGAGGTTGGCCTGGAGCAACTCGAGCATCAGCGGCTGGACCTCGACCGCGTGGACGCGCCCGGCGGGCCCGACGCGTTGCGCGATGCGCCAGGTGAAGTACCCGCTGCCGGCCCCGAAGTCGGCGACCACGTCGCCCGGCCGCAGGCGCAGCGCCTCGAGGAGCAGGTCGGTGCGCTCCTCCTCCTCGCGCTCGGCGCGTTCCAGCCAGCCGGCCCCCAGGTGGCCCATCACCTGGGAGATCTCGCGGCCGAAGTAGTATTTGCCGATGCCGTCGCGGGTGCGGGGGCCGGCCTCGTACCGGGCCGCGGGCGGCGCCGCGGAAGCCGGGGGGGCGGACGGGGTGGCGGCGGGCAGCGCGGCCGCGAGGACGAGGAGGGTGGGCAGGAGGCGGGATGGGGGCATCGGGCAGTGGGATTTCAGATGTCGATCACCCGCCCGCCGGGGCCGGCGCGCGGGGCGAGGCCCCAGGCGGAGGCCGGGTGATCGGTGCCGCAGTGCGGGCAGGGGATGATCTGGCGCGCGGTCCCGCAGTGCGGGCAAAGGCCGCCGGTGGAGAACGGGTCGAAACCCTGCTGGCAGCCGGGACAGCGCCAGAGGGGGCCGCCCGGGGGGGACATTCGGCACTCAGGGCAGGAGAACCCCGGGTGGCGGGGCAGGCGCTCAAGCGCCTGCAGCTGGCGGGCGTGGCGGAAGCCGCGGAGGCAATGCGAGGCGAGGAAACCCGTGATCAGGAGCGTGAAGAGCCAGCGCTGGGGCTGCAGCACGAGCAGCGTGGCGGCGAGCCCGACCACGCCGATGGCGCCGGAGATGGCGGCGATGCGCAGGCTGCGCGCGCGGCCGACGAAGAACCAGAGGATCGACCGCAGCATCTGCCCGCCGTCGAGCGGGTAGACCGGCACCAGGTTGAATGCGAGTAGGCCCGAGTTGATCCAGAAGATCGCGGTGAGGAAGCGTCGGTAATCCGGACTATCTAATCCCCAGCCGAACTGAGAGCGCGCCCACGAGAGCCCGAGGATCACCGGGATCAGCAGCACGTTGACCAGCGGGCCGGCCGCGATGCTCCAGAGCTCGGCCGCGGGGCGCGGCGGCGGTTGCACGAACGCCACGCCGCCGAGGGGCCAAAGGATGATCTCGTCCGCCTTGCCCCCGGTCTGCCGGCAGGCGAGCGCGTGGCCGAACTCGTGCAGCAGCACGATGCCGAAGAGCGAAAGGTACTCGGCGACGTTCCACGCGAACGACGTGTACGCGCGCGTCCGCACGCTCAGGTCCACCGCCGCGAACAGGAACCACCACCAGTGGAGGTAGACGCGGACGCCGGCGAACCGGAACAGCGGGAACGAGCCCGAGCGCGAGGGCAGCATCAGCGGGGGGCGGGGCGGGGGGAGGTCACTTGCCCTTGAGGATCGTGAAGTGGTCGAGCCGCTCGCCCTGCTCGGTGAGGAAAGCCGCGTCCAGCCGGTTGCCGTCCACATCGAGCACGAGCGAGCCGAGCCGGTAGAGGGAGAGGAACATCGCGGGGTGGTCGAGGAAGCCGCGCGCCGCCGTCTTCTCGGTCTTGCCCGTGATCTTCCCCGAGCTGCCCGCCACGATGTACACCGCGCCCTCGTGCACGCCCCGCCCAAGGGTCGCCTTGCGGTAGGGCCCGGTGCCGTCCGGCCGGCCGTCGCCGCCGTTCACCTTCATCGCCGCCGTGAAGGAGTCCTGCTTGCCGTAGTGCCGGTCGATCAGGAACGAGCGCTCGTAGGAGTGGCTGTGGCCGGTGAGGCAAAGGTCCACCCCGCCCGCCTCGAGGATCGGCAGCGCGTTCTCGCGCATCTCGACCAGCGTCCGCTCCACGTTGGAGTCGTGCGAGCCCTTGGTGTACGGCGGGTGGTGGAAGTAGGCGATGATCCAGTCCTGCTTCGTCGCCGCCAGGTCGTGCCGCAGCCAAGTGAGCATCGCTCCGTCCGGCGAGCGGTCGGAGTCGTGGGAGTCGAGGCACACGAAGTGGATGTTGCCGTAGTCGAAGGAGTAGTAGGCCTCGGTGCCCGACATCAGCCCGCCCGCCTGCGCGCGGGTCGGCAGGGTGAAGATGTCGAAATAGACGCCGGACTGGGTGACGGAGGTCGCGGAGCCCGCGTCGTGGTTGCCAAGGGTGGGCCAGGTGACGGTGCGGCGGAGAATATCGCGGTAGACGTCGAAGACCGCGACCTGGTGCTCCGCGTCGGTGCCGGTGTTGTAGGCATTGTCGCCGAGCTGCAGGAAGACGTCCGTGTGGCGCTCGCCCGTGAAGCGGAGGTAGGCGTCGCGGACGGCGGCCTGCTGGCCCTCGTAACCCTTCGAGCCGGCGGTGCCGGCGTCGCCGACAACCCAAGTGCGAATCGGCCGGCGGGTACCGTGCGGCGGTGAGGTTACGATCGTCCCGGCGCCTTCCGCCAGCGGTCCCGCGGCGTGGCCAACGGCATAATGGTAACGGGTGGCCGGCTGCAGGCCACCGATGTGGACGATGTGCTCGGTGGTCTTGCCTTTGGGCTGCACCGCGCGGTCTAGACGTGCCGGATCCGCACCCACGCGGACGACGCTCTCGGTGGGCACATCGGTCCGCCAGCGCACCACCACGCTGTCCGGGGTGCCGAGCTGGAGGTAGGGGCCGCGGACGATCCGCTGCGCCGGCAGGCCAGACGTCAGCGCGAGGAAGGCGACGAGCAACGGGACAGGCGCGGGGTGCATACGGGGAAAAAGGGTTCAGCCCAGAAGTTCCCGGGCCGATTGGACCAGCGGGGAACGGGCCAGCGGAGCGAGGGGCGCCTCGGCGAGGCCGAGCTGCCGGGCGCGGGCACGCAGGGTGAGGTAAGCCAGGGCGGCGCCTTCGCTGCCGGCGGCGCGGGCGCCGGCCGCCGCGAGATCGGCCGCAACAGGCGCGAGGCAGGTGGGCGGTAGCACGGATTTCTCGGCTAGGAACAGCCCGAGCGAGGCGCCGAGGGTGTCGAGCCACGCCCGCGGCTGCGAAGGGATCACGTAGGCGTAGGCCGCGCTCGCTGGCGACCATTCCATGTAGGCTCGCACGTCAGCGTGGAGGCGCGCAAGGACGGCATCCGCGTTGGAGGGCGCCCAGCGCGCCGAGAATACCTTGCGCTCCCGCAGCCCCTTCACCTCCCAGACGCGGAGCACGACCTCGTGGTCGCCCGCGGCAACCCGCAGCGAGCCGGTGACAATGTAGTCGAGCTCCTCGCCGTGGGTCTCGACCAGCTGGCGGAGGTTCTCGGGCGTCCACTCGGAGGAGAAGACCACCGGATGGTTCCCCGCGGGCCCCTCGGCCCCGGCCTGGAAGGCGACCGCGGCGACCGCCTGGTAGAGGGCGGCGAAGGAGAAAGTCTCCGCGAACCAGAGCGGTAACGCGCGGCTGAGGCGGGCAATTTCGTCCTCCGGGCCGCGCAAGGCCTCAGCGGAAGGGGTCACGCCGGGCTGGGCGAGCTGGGTGAAGGCGATGCGGCGGAGCCGCCCCCCCTTGGGCGCCAGCACCTGCGCGGCGAGGGGCTCGAGGCCATAGAACCACACCGGCTTACTCACGGTGATGAGCCCGATCTTCGGCGCGCCATCCGCGCCGGAAGCTCCCGCGGCCCCCGCCCCTGCATCCGGGGCGGCGAGCAGTTCTGCGATGGCGTTGGAGAAGCCGTGAAGCCGGTCCTCCAGCTCCGGCCGATTGAGGGCGAAGAGGATGTCCAGCACGTGCTGGGCGGCGTCGGCGTTGCCGAGTGCGAGGTAGGCCTGAATGAGGTTGAGGCCGGTCGCGGGACCGTGCCGGTCCGCATCGTAACGCGGGGCGATCAACTCGACAATGGGCGCTAAGTGGCCGGAGGCGCCGAGGTCGCCGGAGATGGTGACGAGCACGTCGGCGCGGTCCCCGGCCGGGCCGGCGAGCACCTCCTCGTAGACCGCGAGGGCGCCGGGTAGGTCGCGCGCTTCGAGGCGTTCGCGGGCGGCGAGCAGCCGCGCTTGGACGCTGCCCGCAGGGCCGACGGGCGCCGGCTCCCCGGCGGCGGCTGGGAGCGACCCGGGGCCGGGAGCCGGCTTCCGGGCAGCGAAGCGGTCGAAGAAACCCATGCCGCGAGCAAAAGGGCCGGCCGCCCGCGCTGGCGACCACAAACGCCCGCCGGCGCCATCAGGGTCGGAGGGCGGCGAGGGCAGCGGCCTTGAGGGTGACGCCCGGGACTTCCGTGAAGGCCGGCGCATCGAGGCCAAAGTACTGGTTCGCCTGGCGGGCAGCCCAGTCACTCGTGACTAGCCGGTAGCGGCGCCCGGCCTCGATCGGCCGGGCGGCAGCGAACACGAGGTTCTCGCCCCCGCGCTCCGCGAACGGCGTGTCCGGCCCCTGGTTGCAGCGCGCTTGCAGGCGGAGTAGCCAGTCACCGTCGACCGTGGCCGCAAACAGGGGTCCGTCGAAGCGCACACAGGCGTCGAAGGCATGCCGCGCCACCTCGCCTGCGGGCAGGCCGGCGCCAAAGGTCGTCCCGCCGATCATCGCCGCATCCGCCCCGGCGGCCCGGCGCGCGGCCTCCACGACGAACCGCGCGGCGTCCGAAGGCGACAGAGCTCGGACTCCGCGGCCGACAATGACGGCGTCCTCCGGCGTCAGGTGGCGCGCTAGGACGGCCTCGATGCGGCGAGTGAGTTCGGGGTCGGCAGGGGCGGCAGGTACCTCCTCCAGGGCCACTCGCCAGCGCAGGCCGGCGGCGTCGCGCTCAAGCCGGGCGACGGCCGCGGCCTCCAGCCAGCTCCCCGTATGGAAGTAAGCGGTGCGGCCGGTCTCGTGCGTGAAGCGCAGATGGTCGTGCGCCCCGGCGACGAGGGAGCCATCGGGCACGAGCGGCAGCAGCTGGCGGTCGACCCTCAGTCCCGCGTGGCTTAGCAGCACGAGCGGTTCGCTCGCGGGGAGCAGGTCGGGCAGGGCCGCGCGGGCCCAGGCCACGGGGTCGGCGAGGTCCAGCTGCGGCCGGATCGCCACCCGGAACGTAGCCAGCCGGTCGGTGGTGACCCCGATGAACCGCACGCGATGCCGGCCCATGGGGATGTCCACGCTGGCCGGGACATAGGGTACCCCGGTGGCGGGATCGCGGAGGTTGCCCGCCACTACCTCCGCCCCGGCCGCGCGCAGGCGGCGAACCGTCTCGGGCACGTCATGGTAATCCGGCTCGTGGTTGCCGAGGTTCACGACCAGCGGACCGCGGCGGGCCAGGGCGGCAAGGAACGCGAGGTCCACCTCGCCCCCGCTGCGGCGGGCGACGGCGTTGCCGTACTCGAACGCGTCCCCGTTTATCGCCACCGCCACGGGCGTCGACGGATGGCGGGCGCGCACGGCGTCAACCAGCGCCACGAACTGCGCCGAGCGTTCGTAGGCGGAGTGCAGGTCGGCCGCGACGACAACCACCGCCTCAGGGGCGGCGGAGAGGGGTACCTGCAGGGCGAGGAGCACGGGGAGCGTGAGTTTAGGGAACCTCATAAACCTCGACGAGGGCCACGCCCGTG
The DNA here is from genome assembly GCA_005786775.1 of Opitutaceae bacterium. Taxonomy (GTDB): domain Bacteria; phylum Verrucomicrobiota; class Verrucomicrobiia; order Opitutales; family Opitutaceae; genus ER46. Next base: position 6,534 of record SYDD01000008.1, on the reverse strand, counting down.
GTGCCTGCCACACCGCTCACCTGCGCCGTGTAAGACCCGGGCGGCAGGGTTGCGAGCAGGGCCGCGTCCCGCGAACCCGCCGGCAGGGCGAAGGCCCCGACCCGCGCGAACGCCGCGGCCAGCGCGGCCCCGCCGCCCCAGTTGTCGTTCGCCTCAATCCGCCGCTCACCCGCAAACAGCTGCAATTCGGGATCCGCTACCACCCCGGGTACGCCGAAGGGTGCGGCACCGAGGGTTGGGCCCACCGCCCGTACTAGGACCGTCCGCGGGGAGGACCCGCCCACCACAAAGCCGGCCACCAGACCGCTGCCAAGATGCTTGAGTACGGAGACGTTCACCAACCGCGGCGTCGTTGCGCTGAACTGCCCATTCGGCGTCGCATCGTAGAGCTCCGCGATCACCGTGCCGGCGCCGGTACCTGCGATTCGCGCGGAATGCGCCCCCGCCGCAAGCGCCGGAAGAAACAGCGCGGCGTCCCGCGATCCGGGTGACGCGTAGGAAAAGGCTCCCACCTGCGCGAAAGCAGCGGCCAAGGCCGCCCCACCACCCCAGTTGTCGTTGCCGCCGACCGCCGTCTGGCCCGTAAACAGCTCCAGCTTCGGGTCCTGCAGGACGGAAGCCGAGTCGAGGCCGAGTGGGACCAGCGAGGGGCCGGCCGCACGCAGCAGCAGCGGCTTCGCGCCCGCGGTGCCCGCTCCACCCACCACCACCCCGAAGGTGAACGCGTCGTCCGCACCCGACAGCGCGGTGAGGATAGAAAGGTTTACCAAGCGGCCTGGATCGGTCCCCGCGGCCACCGTCAACGCCGCCGCGGCGCTCCGCGTGGTGCCGCTCCGCGACACGATCGCGACGACGTAACTGCCCGCGTCCGCCGCGCGGAAGTCTGGTAGCTCGAGCACCGGGGTATTCGCACCCGCCAAGGCCACGCCGTCCCGGTACCACTGGTAAACCGCCCCCTCCGCATTCCGCGCGGCGACGGTGAGCCGCACGGGCGCACCCGGCACCACCGCCTGCGCCACCGGGCTCGCGCGGATTTCTGGCGCCGGCCGCGTGTCGCGCTGTTCGTAGGTCAGCGACACGCCCTGGTCCCCCACCGCGACGATCGCCCCCGCCCCGGCGGCCAGACCCCGGAGGATTCGGTTGACCGGAAGGGCGCTGACGGACCAGTCCGCGGCGTCGGGGGAAACGAGCAGCGCGCCGTTGCTCCCGGCCGAGGCGATGTAGCCGAGGGGCGTCCGCGCCACCGCGTGGATCGGATCCGCGATGCCCGTCTCCACCGGCGACCAATCCACGCCGTCGCGCGAGGTGAGCATCGTCCCGCCATCGCCCACCGCGAGGAAACCGGGGCCGTCGAAATAGGCGACCTGCTGCAGGACGCCGGTCACCCCGCTCGTCGCCGCCGTCCAAGCCGCGCCGTCGGTGGAGTGCAGAATGCGGCCCCCGGCGCCGACGAGCACGAACCGGCCCGCGCCGAAGGCGCCCGCGTTGAGAGCGGTCGTCACGCCAGACGTGCCGGTAGCCCACGTCACGCCGTCCGCCGACGTGAGTACCGTGCCGCCGCCGCCCGCGGCGACAAACCGGTCGGGGCCCGCCGCGATCGCGAGCAACTGGGCCGTCGAACCGGAAGTGCGGGCGGTCCACTCGGCGGCATCCGGCGAAGTGAAGATGCGGCCGCCATCGCCGACCGCGACGTAGCGGCCCTGGCTGAAGGCGACCTCGTTCAGATTCCCAAACGCCGGGTTAGAGGCAGCGCGGGTCCACGTGACGCCGTCCGCCGAATGCTGGACCGGGGCCACGGTGGCGCGGGTCACCGGATCCGTACTCTGGCCGACGGCGACGAAGCGACCGCCAGCGTAGATCAGGCCGAGGAGTGAACCAGCCTCGCCGCTGCCGAGACGGCGCCATTGCGCGGGCGAGGTCGTGGCTGCAAAGGCCTCGCCGGCGCGGCCGAGGAGTAGGCCCCCGCCGCCGCCGGCCGCGACCGCGAGGCCATTCAGCGTGAGGCCGCCCGTCGAAGCCGGATCCCAGTTCACGCCATCGGCGGAAACCAGCGGCCCGCCGGTCTCGGCGGCGGCGACCCACGTGCCGAGCAGGTGCGCGATGCCGTTCAGGTTGGCCGTCGTGCCGGAGGTGCGGCGCGTCCACTCCCGGCCGTCCGGCGAAGTGAGCACGACGCCGCCGGCACCGACCGCCACGAAGAGGTCGCCCGCGAAGGCGACCCCGTGGAGGTTCCCGGTGACGCCGCTCGTGCGGGAGGTCCACGCGGCGCCGTCGGGCGAGGTGACGATGCGGCCGCCGTTGCCGACCACGACCCAGGTGCCGGCCCCGTGGGCGGCGGCGCGGAGGGCCACCGAGACGCCCGAGTTGCGGCGGGTCCAGCTCAGCGCGTCGGCGGACGTGAGGAGGAGCCCGCCGGAGCTGCCGAGGAGCCACGTGCCGGCGGCGTGGGCGGCGAAGTTGAGGCTGAAATTGTCGAGCGGGCCGGAGAACTGGACCGTCCAGCGGTACCCGTCGGTCGAGGTCCAGAGCGACCCGATCTCCTCGCGGGAGGCGGCGTCGACATAGGGTCCGGTGACGACCCAGCGGCCGCCGGCATGGGCGATGCCCGTGAGGTGCTGCGTGGTGGGGAAGTCGACCGGGGTGAACTCGCCCTGGTCGTCGAGCGTGAGCACCGTGCCGGAGGCGCCGACGATCCACCAGCGGTCGCCGATGCGGGTGGCGGCGTTGAGGTCGGCCCCGGTGGGCCGCCGCCCGTTCCAACGCCAGCCGGTGAGCCCGGCGATCGCGGGCACCGCGGCGGAGACCGCGCCCGCCCCAGCGGCATCGACGCCGCGCACCTGCAGCGAGTACGTCCCGAGCGCGGCGGGGGTCCAGGTGAGCGCGCCCCCCGCACCTGAGATCTCGCTCACCTTGACCCCGTTGGCGAAGAGCTCGAGGCGGGAGTAACCGGCTCCCGCGGCGGCGAGCGGGTTGGGTTTGCCGACCGCGACCTTGAGGGCGTCGGCCTCGAGGCGGAGCGTGGGCACGGGCAGCGCGGGCTCGCCGGCCGCGGGAACCCCGGTGGAGAAGAGCAGGCCGTCGCTGCCCACGGCGACCACGCGGCCCCCGCCGGCGGCGAAGGCGCGGACGGAGCGGGTGGAGCTCTCGGGCACGATCCCCTCCCAGGCGGCGGGATCCTCCGCCAGCTGCAGGCGCCCGCCCGCGAGGCCCGCGAGCAGCACCCCGTTCACCGACAGCATCCGGTAGGTGGCCGCGTTGGTCGCCGTGGGCGCGGTCACGCGCGTCCACGTCGCGCCGTCAGCGGAGCTGAAGATCGTGGTGAACGACCGCACGACCCAGCGCCCCGCGTGGCGGGCCACGCCGGTGAAGGAGTTCGTCACGGGCAGCGTGCGGTTGGTCCAGGTCTGGCCGTCGGGCGAGGTGAGCACGCGCCCGGAGTCACCGGTGGCGACGAACAAGCCGTCCGCATAAGCCACGGAGCGCAGGACGTTGGTGACCCCCGAGGGCGCGGGCGCCCAGGTGGTGCCGTCGGCGGAGGTGTAGATGGTGCCGGCGTCACCCACCACCACGAGGCGGCCCGCGCCGTGGGCAATGCCCCAGAACTGGACCGTCCCGGCGTCGATGTTGACGGTGGTCCAGCGGACGCCGTCCTCGGAGAGGGCGACGAGGCCCTTCTGGGTGGCGTTGGTGAAGCGGTAGCCGGAGGCGACGAAGCGGGTGCCGTCGTGGACGATGCCGGTGAGGCTGTTGCCGCCGGGGAACGTGCGGCGGGTCCAGGTCTCGCCGTCGGGCGAGGTGAGGACGGTCTGGTTGATCCCGACGGCGACGAACTGGCCGCGGGCGTGGGTGACATCGTACAGGAGCTGGGCGGCCGTCGGCGGGTTGGCCTCGGCGCGGCGTGTCCACGTGTCGAGGGTGTCCTCGACGTTAACGGTGAAGGTGCGGCGGGCGACGCCCCCGCGGCCGTCGTGGGCGGAGACGCTCAGGGTGTAGACGCCGCCGGTAACGAAGCGGCGGGTGAGGGTATCGAGGGTGGGCTGGAGCGTGCCGTCGCCGAAATCCCAGCGGAAGTAGAGCGGGTCGCGGTCCGGGTCGGCCGCGGTGGCGCGGAAGGTGAGGTTGGTGCGGGCGAGGAGGCGGCCGGCGGGCAACGCGACCTCAAGCGTGGGCTCGGAGTTGCCATTGAAGGCGCCGAAGGCGACCTGGACGTCGAGGTATTCCGCAGGTGCCTCGCCGCCGGCCGCGAGGGGTTTCAGGGTGATGCCGGCGTCGGGGTCGACGAAGGTTTCGCCGACGCGCAGCGGCGCGTCGTCGGCGCCGCCGGCCGAGCCGGGGGTGGCGTCGAGCAGGTAGCTGCCGGAGCCCGAGGTGAAGCGCGGGGCGCGGCCCGCTCCCCAATGGAGCTGGAGCCCCTGGCGGACGCGTTCGAGCTGGGCGGGGCCGAAGGCGGTGGGCGCGAAACGGCGGTGCTCGACCCAGAGGTCGTACCCGAGCCCAGCGGGGGAGAAGCGCAGGGCGCGCAGGCCGGACGCGTCGGCGTGGTCGTGGCGGTGGAGCCGGTAGGTGCCGGAGGTGGTGACGGAAGCGATGGCCTCGGGCGGCAGGTACCCGAGCCGGTCTTTCTGGGTGACGTTGAAATGGTTGTTGAGGCTGCTGCCGGCGCGGCCCATCGCGTCGAACGGGTCGCCGTAATCGAGGTGAGTGCCCGGCCCGGTCGCAGCCGGCCCCGCGGGAATCCAGTAATGGGAGTGGCGGAGGCCCTGGGTGTGGCCCAGCTCATGGTAGGTCGTACCCGGGGAGATGTTGCCGTTCATCCGCACCTGCGCCCCGGTGAGCTGCGCCTCGCCGCCGAAGGCGTAGGCGGGCATCCGTTTGAAGAGGACGATCCAGCGGTCGTACTTGTCCGGGTCGAAAGCGCCGGTGCCGCCGTTGGCCGCGTCGTAGGCCTTGGCCAGCACGGCGGCGTCGGCCTGCAGCTGGCCGGACGAGGTCGCGGAGGCGTTGTAGAAGGCCTTGTCGCGCGTCATCCGCAGGACGCCGGGGAGGATGGAGAACGAGAAGGTGGTGCGGCCATGGGAGGTGGCGGCGAAGAACGCCGCCACCTGCGCGTTGGTGACCTCGATCTCTGCGGCGGAAGCAACTGCCCCTGGGTCGTCCGCGAAATCCACCTGCACCCAGAGCACACGCTTCGCGCCGAGGATCCACGGCGTGTTCGCCGCGGTCGGCGGGGTCCCGGGGCCGGGCACATGCGGGCCCTCCCGCGCCTCCGCGGCGAGCAGCGCGTCCCGCCGGGCCTCGAACGCGGCCGGCCCAGCCAAGACCTCCACCTCGCCGCCCACGCTGACCGCGAGGGCGTCCGCCGCGAGTCCGCGGGCCGCCTTCTCGTCGTCGTCGAGCGCGCGCCAGGGCTCCGGCGCGAAGGCGGCGACGTCGTCGAGGGCGAGGCCGTGCAGGGGCACGCCGTACTTGCTGGTGAGGGCGAGGCGGCGGCCGTGGGTGTGGGCGGTGAGGCGGCGGTCGGCGAGGATCGCCACGCGCCGCAGGCCGTCGGCCGGCGCCGGGCAGGAGATGGTGACCTCCCAGTCACCGCGGACGTCGAGCAACTCCTCCAGGTCCGCGGCGACGGCGGGCGGCAGGCCAGCACGGAGACCCGTGGGTACGGCGGCGGCAAGCGCCGCGGCGGGATCGCGCGCGATGAGGTCGCGCAACTCAGCACGGCGGGCGCGGGCGAGAGCGGCGCCCCGGCCAGCGAGCGCGGCCTCTCCGCCCGGTCCAGCGCGGCGCCAATCGGTCAGCCACTCCGTGAAGGCCGCTACCGCGGGTCCGGGCGACGGTGACGGCGACGCGGTGCGGGCCCCCGGGGCTAGGGCTGGGGCAGTCGTAAAGGAAGGGGCGCGGGCGGGTTCCGCGCCAGCCGCGCGGCCGCGCGCGAGGGGCGCCTCGACCGGGCTCGCGGGCGGCCCTTCGATGGAGCTCACGGCAGGCGCCGGGGCGAGGCGGGAGAGAGACCAAGCCGCGGCGAGTAAGAGCGTGACGACGGCCAGGGTGCGGACGCGAAGGGAAGCCATGGGCGGGGGTTAGTTGCCGACGAGCGTGCCGGGGGGCCGGGCGATGGCAAACCCCGACCGGATGCGGGAGGAAGGTTGACCCCGGAGCGACCCCCGCTAGCTACTCGCCTTCCCACGCTTGAACCGGGTCCACATCAAGACGTACGGCTGCCAGATGAACGAGCGCGACAGCGAGGCCGTCGCGGCGATGTTGCGCGCCCGGGGTTACCGCATCGTGCCGGACGAGGACGCGTGCGACATCCTGCTGCTCAACACCTGCAGCGTCCGCGAGGCGGCCGAGCAGAAGGCGATCGGCAAGGCGGCGTACCTCCAGCAGCGCAAGCGGCGCCAGCCGGACTTCGTGCTGGGGATCCTCGGCTGCATGGCCCAGAACCGCGGGGCCGACCTGCTCGCCCAGCTGCCGGACGTCGACCTGATCATCGGGACCCAGAAGTTCCACCAGGTGCCGGGCTACCTCGACAATCTG
>SYDD01000348.1 GCA_005786775.1 Opitutaceae bacterium | reverse complement strand
GTTCGACTGACTTCCAGTACCACGTGATCCGGTTCGTGAAGCAGGTCGAGGCCGGCCTGCCGCTCCAGCATCCGGTCGGGATGACCTACCAGAACCGGCGCGGGAAAAACGAGACCTTGTACGCGGGTCCCGCCGACTGGGTCTCGCCCAATTCGGACGGCGGCTGGAAGGACGACCCGCCGGACCTCGGCGGCCGCAAGATCGTGCTCAGCGACACCGACCACCTCTGGGGCGTGGGCGGCGATGCGGCGTGGGTGTGGAAGACCGTCACGCGCGGCGCCAACCCGATCTTTATGGACACCTACGACGGCAAGGTGCTCGGCCAGGTGCGCCCGCAGGATGACGGGCCGCGCCGCGCGATGGGCGCGGCGCTGGCGCTCACCCGGCGGATGAACCTCGCGCGGGCCGTGCCGCGGGGGGATCTCGCCTCGACCGGGTTCTGCTTGGCCGAGCCGGGCGCCAGCTACCTCGTCTTCCTGCCGGCGGGGGGCGAGTGCAGCCTCGAGCTGGCCGGGACGCCCGGTGTGTTCGCGGCCGAGTGGCGCGCCGCGGACGGAGGAGAACCGCGGTCCGCCCCGGCCGTCGCGGGAGGCGCCCGCCGCACCCTGCGTTCTCCGTTCGAGGGTCCGGCCGTGCTCTTCCTCTCCGCCCTCCCACCATCAACCCCCTCCCCGTGATGACGCGCTTTCCCCGACCTTTCCTGCCCGCGCTGGCGCTCGCCGCCCTGGGCGCGTTGCCCTTTCCGGCCCTCGCCGGCCAGCCGCGCAAGGCCGCGACCGCCGGTTCGGCTGCCCCGGTGCAGCATCAGGGTGACGTGACCGAGGTCCGCGTGGTCCGGCGCGTAGAGCAGCACCCCGACGCGTGGCGGGTCTGGCAGCCGTTCATCCTGCAGGGGGAGCGTCCGCGCCACCTGATCGTCGCCTTCGGCGCGATGGCGAACGGGAAGAAGGATATGGGCCACATCCTCGCCAGCCTTTCCACCAACGACGGGGAGACGTGGGGTGAGCCGGTGAAGGTCTTCGACTACCACCGCTGGCAGGGCGCGATCCAGTTCGCCTACGCCAACCCGGTGCTCTTCCGCGCTCCGGGGCAGGACGTGATCTGGTGCTTCGCGATGCGCTGCCCGATCGCGTATGAGAACAGCGAGGAGTCGCAGCTCGTCGCCGCCTTCACCGCGGACGGCGGGAGGTCGTGGACGCCAGTCGAGCTGGCGATGCACTACACCGGGCCGCTCATCACCAACGCGGGAATCGTCGTGGCCGAGCACGAGGGCCGGAAACGATTCCTGCTGCCGGCGCACCGCAACACCCTCGCGGCGGATCCGCGCGGCTCGCGGGACCACTTTGTCCTCAGCAGCACTAGCCTGCTCGAATGGAAACTGGAGGCCTACATCCCCCAGCCGGCGAGCCCGCGCGTCTTCCTGCACGAGGGCAACGTCGCCGCCGGGGACGCCCCCGGGGAGCTGAGGATCGTGATGCGCACCGCGGACTACGACGATCCCGAGAAGACCACAAACCCGCCGCGCGCGTACTCGAGCGTGAGCCGCGACGGCGGCCGCACGTGGAGCACGGCCGCGCCGGAGCCCGAGCTGCACAACGCCAAGTCGAAGGGCTTCTTCGGCCGCTCCGCCGATGGCACCCACCTCTACGTGTACAACGACGGCCCGGCGCAGCGCGACCGTACTTGGCCGGGTTTCCCGAACGGCGGCCGCACCTCGCTGCGCTACAAGACCAAGGCCCCCGGCGGCGCCTGGAGCGCCGAGCAGGCCTTCTTCGACGCGGGGACCAAGAACTCCTACCCGACGCTCGTCGAGGTGGCGCCGGGCGACTTCCGCGCCGTCTGGGACAGCGGCGACGCCACCACGCCGCGGACGCATATCCTGTTCGGGAAGTTCAAGCTCCGCTGATGCACCAGGCGTCCCATTCGCTCCCGCCCCGGAATGCGCTTCGCCGGGCCGCCCTCGCGCTCCTCACCGCCGCGCTTGCTGCCGCGCCGGGGGCGGCCGCTCCCGCCGAGCCGGCTGGCGTCCCGCCGCGCCTCCGGGTCAGCGAGAACCGACGCTTCCTCGTCACGGCGGAGGGCCGGCCCTTCTTCTGGCTCGGGGACACCGCGTGGGAGCTGTTCCACCGCCTCAATCGCGAGGAGGCCGACCAGTACCTCCGGCGCCGCGCGGCGCAGGGCTTCACCGTCATCCAGGCGGTCGCGCTCGCGGAGCTGGACGGCCTCGACACGCCGAACGCCTACGGCCATCGGCCGCTGCACGACCGCGATCCCGCCCGGCCCAACGAGGACTATTTCCGGCACGTGGACTGGATTGTGGCGCGGGCCAACGCACTAGGGCTGCACGTCGGCCTCCTGCCGACGTGGGGCAGTTACTGGCATTCGCGGCGCGTCATCTTCAATCCGGAGAACGCCGAGGGTTACGGTCGCTGGCTGGGCGCGCGCTACCGGGCCGCGGGCGTCGTCTGGATCCTGGGCGGCGACCGGGCGGTCGAGACCGAACGGCATCGTCGGATCCTGGAGGCGATGGCGCGGGGCTTGGCGGCCGGGGACGGCGGAGCGCACCTGCGGACCTTTCATCCCCGCGGCGGCCGGACCTCGGCGGAGCCGTTTCACCAGGCCGGCTGGCTCGATTTCAATATGCTGCAGAGCGGGCATACCGCCGAGAGCGCCAACTACGCCGGGATCGAGCGCGATTACGCGCTGGCGCCCCCCAAGCCCTGCCTCGATGGCGAGCCGTCCTACGAGTATCCGCCCGACGCCCTGCCGCCCAGGCGGCCCGTCGGCGCCCTGCAGGTGCGGCGCAACGCCTACTGGGCGGTCTTCGCCGGCGCCTTCGGCCACACCTACGGCACCCATCCGATCTGGCAGTTCTACGCTCCGCCGCGGAAACCTTTGTGGGACGTCGTGACGCCTTGGTCCGATGCGCTGGAGCTGCCCGGGGCGGTCCAACTCGTGCACCTCAAGGCGCTGGTGCTGAGCCGCCCCTTCCTGGCGCGGATCCCGGACCAGAGTCCGGTCCTCGCCGGGCAAGGGGAGGGGATGGAGCGGGTGCAGGTCACCCGGGATGGCACGCCGGGAGACCCGGACGCCTCGTATCTGCTCGCCTATTTTCCCTCCCGTCGGGGCGTCACGCTCGCGACCGGGATGCTAGCCGGCCCGGAGGTTGCCGGGTGGTGGTTCAACCCGCGCGACGGCCGCTCCACCGCGCTGGGGCGCTGGGCGCGGGCATCCGCCCGGGAATTCACGCCGCCCGCCGGGTCCCCCGGCGAGGACTGGGTGCTCGTGCTCGACGATGCCGCCCGCGGTTATCCCGCCCCCGGCTCCGCCGTGACCTCTGTCCGTCTCTAACTCCTCTCCTTCCCGATGAAAGTCCCCCGCTTCCCCCTTGCGCCCCTCCTGGCGGCGCTCCTGCCGGCGCTCCCGGCCGCGCTTCCCGCCGCCGAGGCGTCCCCGCGCGCCGGCCGCGCCAACGTCGTGCTCATTCTGGTCGACGACCTCGGCTGGCGCGACATCGGCGCGAACGGCAGCACCTACTACCGCACGCCCAACATCGACCGGCTCGCCCGCGAGGGGGTGCGGTTCACCGACGCCTACGCGGCCTGCGCCGTGTGCTCCCCGACGCGCGCGGCGGTGCTCACGGGCAAGTACCCGGCCCGCCTGCTGCTGACCGACTGGCTGCCGAACGGGCGCTGGGACCCGCGGTCGCGCCTGCGGAGCGCCCGCTTCGTGCGCGGCCTCCCGCTCGAGGAGATCACCCTCGCCGAGGCGCTCCGGGAGGCCGGGTACCGCACCGCCAGCATCGGCAAATGGCACCTGGGCGGGGAGCCGTTCTCGCTGCCCGAGCACCACGGCTTCGACCTTAACGTCGGCGGGAACGCGCACGGCGCCCCGGGCGACTTCTTCTTCCCCTACGAGGGCAACTGGGCGATCCCGACCACCGGCCAGCGGGCCCGGTGGAACGTGTTCCGCGAGGGCAAGGCCGGTGAGTACCTCACCGACCGCATCACCGAGGAGGCCGTGAAGTTCATCCGCGAGAACCGCGACCGCCCGTTCTTCCTCTACCTGCCGCACTACGCCGTGCACACGCCGCTCCAGGCCAAGCCCGAGGTGGTCGCGAAGTACGAGCGCGTCCCCGAGGCGGAGCGGCAGGGCAAGCCCGTCTACGCCGCGATGGTCGAGAGCCTCGACGACAGCGTGGGCCGCGTGATGGAGACGCTGCGCGAGCTCGGGCTCGAGCGGGACACGATGGTGATTTTCACCTCCGACAACGGCGGGTTCTACAACGCCACCAGCAATGCGCCGCTCCGGGCCAACAAGGGGGCGTACTACGAGGGCGGCATCCGGGTGCCGCTCCTGATCAAGTGGCCGGGCGTCGCGCGCCCCGGCACCGTCAGCGCCGAGCCGGTCACCAGCACCGACCTCTACCCGACCTGCCTCGCCGCCGCCGGGCTGCCCCCGCGCCCCCACCAGCACGTGGACGGCCTCGACCTGCGGCCGGTGCTCGCGGAGGGCAAGGCGTTGGGGCGCTCCTCCCTCTTCTGGCACTTCCCGCACTACAACGACCATCCGCACAGCGTGCCCTCGGGAGTCATCCGCCGCGGCGAGTGGAAGCTGATCGAGACCTTCGACCCCGCGGGGTTCGAATTGTACCATCTGGCCGCCGATCTTGGGGAGACGCGCAACCTCGCGGCCGCCGAACCAGCCCGGCTCGCGGAGTTGCGGCGCGAGCTGGAGGAGTGGCGCCGCGTCGTCGGTGCCGAAATGATGGCGCCGAATCCGGGCTACGACCCCTCGTTCCAGCCCGTGTCCAAGGGCAAGAAGCGGAAGGCCGGCCAATGAGGACGAGCCCCCGCCCCTGGCGGCTGGCCCTGGTGGCCGCCGCCTTGGGTTCCCTCCCCGTGTTCGCCGCCGAGCCGGTGCGCTGGGAGCGATTGGCCCCGCTCCCGGATTCGGAGGGCTTCGCCTATCCCTTCGCCGGCGTGCACCGCGGCGCGCTGCTGGTCGCCGGCGGCGCCAATTTCCCGGGCAAGCGTCCGTGGGACGGCGGGGAGAAGGTCTGGTACGACACGGTCTTCGTCCTCGAGCGGCCCGAAGGCGCCTGGAAGATCGGCGGCCGCCTGCCCCGGCCCCTCGGCTACGGGGTCTCCATCCCGACCCCCGACGGCGTGCTTTGCCTCGGGGGCAGTGACGCCGGGGGCCACCACGCCGACGCGTTTCTCCTGCGCTGGGAGGAGGGCCGGATTGCCACGCGGCCGTTCCCGGCGCTGCCGCGCCCCGTGGCGAACCTTTGCGGCGCGCTGCTGGGCTCCACCATCTACCTCGCCGGCGGCATCGCCACCCCCGATGCCACCGCGGCGCTCACGACCTTCTGGGCGCTGGACCTTGCCGTCCCGGAGCGGCGCTGGCGCGAACTGCCCTCCTGGCCGGGTCCGGGCCGGATGCTCGCTGTCGCCGCGGTCGCGGATGGCGCCTTTTTCCTCGTCAGCGGCGCCGCGCTCGCGCCGGACGCGCAGGGCAAGCCGGTGCGGACGTACCTCCAGGACGCCTACCGCTATGACCCGGGCCAGGGCTGGCGTCGGATCGCGGACCTGCCGCGGCCAGCCGTGGCCGCGCCGACCCCCGCGCCCCCCGACGGCGCGCGCGGCTTCGTGGTGCTGGGCGGCGACGACGCCTCGCAGCTGAAGGTGACGCCGCTGTCGGCGCACCCTGGTTTCCCCGGCGCGACGTGGACCTATGACCCGGCGGCGGACGCCTGGCGCTCCGCCGGCCGGATGCCGCGGCCCACGGTGACGGTACCCGTCGTCGAGTGGGAGGGCCGGTCTGTCATTCCCAGCGGCGAACTCCGTCCCGGCGTGCGCACGCCGGAGGTCTGGACCCGGCGCCCGGCGCAACCCTGAACGCTTCCCCTAATGCATCTTCCCCGCCTCGCCCTCGCCCTGTTGGTTTCCGTCCCGGCCCTCGCCGCGCCGTCGCCCCGGCCCAACGTCCTGTTCCTGGCCGTCGACGACCTGCGCGTCTCCCTCGGCTGCTACGGCGACCCGCTCGCCCTCACCCCGCACCTCGACCGCTTTGCCGCCGGCGCGCGGGTTTTCGAGCGGGCTTACACGATGCAGGCCGTGTGCGGGCCGGCGCGCACCGCGATGCTGACCGGGCGCCTGCCTGACCACAACCGGGCCTGGCACAACCGGAACCTGTTCCGCGCCACCAACCCCGGCCTCGTCACGCTGCCGCAACTGTTCAAGCAGCACGGCTACTTCGCGCAGGCGATGGGCAAGATCTTCAGTGGGGACGAGCGCGAGCTGGACCCGGCTTCGTGGTCCGCCCCGGAGATCCTGCGGCAGGACGGCTGGCGGAACTACGCGTCGCCCCGGGGGGAGGGGACCGGCAAGCAGGCCCCGTGGGAAGCGGCGGACGTGCCCGACGAGGGCTACAGCGACGGCAAGCTCGCGGCCCTCGCGGTAGAGACGCTCGGGCGCCTCCGCGCCGAGGCGAAACCCTTTTTCCTCGCGGTCGGCTTCTTCAAACCGCACCTGCCGTTCAACGCCCCCAAGCGCTACTGGGACCTGCACGATCCCGCCAAATTCGCGCTGTTCGGCGAGCGGGAGCAGGTGGCGGGCGCACCCGCCGCGGCCTACCACACCCACCGCGAGCTGGGCGGCTATTCCGGGATGCCCAAGGACGAGCGCGTCGATCCGGCCGAGACCGTCCGCCTCCGGCACGGCTACTACGCCTGCGTCTCATACGTCGACGCCCAGATCGGCAAGGTGCTCGGCGCCCTCGACCGACTGGGCCTCGCGGACAACACCATCGTCGTGCTGTGGGGCGACCACGGGTTTGCCCTCGGCGACGCCGGGCGCTGGTGCAAGGGCACCAACTTCGAGTTGGACACCCGCGTGCCGCTGCTGATCCGCGTGCCTGGCCAGCCGCGTCCCGGGGCCCCGACCCGGGCGATCGTCGAGTACGTGGACGTTTATCCGACGCTCGCGGAGCTCGCCGGCCTGCCGCCCCCGGCTGACCTGGCCGGCCGGAGCCTGACCCCGATCCTCCGCGATCCCGCCGCGCCCGGCCGCGAGTTCGCGCTCTCCCAGTTTTCCCGCCCCTTCAACGCCGGCGCCCCCGAGGCGATGGGCTACTCGATCCGGACCGCGACCCACCGTTACACCCGCTGGGTCAGCTGGCCCGCGCGCGAGACCACGGCGGAGGAATTGTACGATTACAGCGACCCCGCCAGCGCCTTGCCCCGCTGGTCCACGTTCGTCGAGCAGCGTAAACTCGCCGCCGAACCGGCCGCCGCGCCCGTGCTCGCGGGGCTGCGCGCGCGGATGGACGGCGTGCTGCGGGAACGTTCCGTGGTGGCGCCAGCGCCTGCCGCCAGCGACTCCGTGCCCGCCCGGAAGAAGAAACGTCCCTGAACCCTGTCCCCAAAATGAAGCCCCGCCCGTCTGCCACCCTCTTTTTCCTCCTGCTCGCCGCCGCGCCCGCGGGTGCGGCCCAGGCTCCGGCCGCGCCGGGCGCCGCGCCCACAGCGCCCGTGACGCTCTCGGCGTTCGAGGTCACCACCTCGCGCGATATCGGTTACCAGTCCGCCAACTCCGCGGAGGTGACGCGGATGAATATGGCGATCGCGGATCTCCCGCTGAGTGTGACCGTGTTCAACCAGCAGTTCCTCGAGGACATCCTCGCGCGGGACACGACGGACGTGCTCGATTATGAGGCGTCGGTCCGCAAGACGACCGAGAACGACGCGTTCCTCGCGCGCGGTTTCGGGAGCGTGGCGGCCAACCTGCTCAACGGGTTCCCGCAGCCGGCCGGCTTCGGCTCGCAGTCGGTGGCGAACGTCGAGCGCGTCGAGGTCATCAAGGGGCCCGCGGCCGTCCTGTACGGGCAGGGTGGCTACGGGGCCACGATCAACCGCGTCACCAAGAAGCCGCTCGCCCGCTTCCAGGGCTCGCTCCGCGCCTCGGCCGGTCCGCAGGACTCCTACCGCGTGGCCTTTGATCACACCGGGCCGCTGCCGTGGTTTGGTGGGCGCTTGCTTTACCGGCTCAATGTCGAATGGGACGACGCTGAGGTCTATCGCGGGACACCGAGCAACCGCTTCAACGTCTCCCCGGCCTTCACCTGGATCGTCTCCGACCGCACCCAGCTCACCCTCGAGTACACGCGCGACCGCCACGTCCGCCCCGGCGGCTGGGCGTTCCCGATGGTGAACCGCGATCCGGATGGCGTCAGTACGCCCGACGGCGTGTACCACCGCTTCGGGCGCCGCGACTACAACCACACCTGGCCGGGGGACATCCGCCAGAACACCCGGCAGGTGGCGGCGGTCGAGGCGCGCCACGTGTTCAGCGCCGACTGGCAGTTCCGCTCGCAGTTCCAGTACAGCGACCGAGACCAGCACCAGGTCGAGACCCAGCCGTGGATCGAGGCGATGACTATCCTGCGCGACGCCGTGCTGACCCCGCGCGGCTGGCGCGACGTGCCGCGCGGCACGGAGAACTTCCGCACGCGCAACGAGCTCGTCGCCCGCGTGCGCACCGGGCCCCTCCGTCACCAGCTGCTGGCCGGCCACGCCTGGGACCTCCAGTACGACGACAACAAGACCTCCCGCTCCGTGAACAACTACGGCGGACTGGCGCCCGGTTCGGCCGCGCTGGAGGGCTCCGGGTTCAACACCACCAGCGGGGTGATCCTCAACCGTTTCCCGAACCTCACGTACGCCCAGTTCCTCGCCAACCCGAAGCTGGCCGGCTTCAACCCCAACCTCCTCCTGCCGGTCAACGTGTTCCAGCCCGCCAACTCGCTGCCGGTGCCCGCGCCGGCGAACCGCCCGCCGCTCTACCTCGACACGTGGACGCGCAACCGCATCGGTAACCGCGAACTCTACCTCAACGACGTCATCTCCGCGTTCGGCGAGCGCGCCTTCCTCCAGCTCGGCCTCCGTCGCACCGAGACCGACCGCGCCAACCTGAACCGAGTGACCGGCACCTTTCCGAACCGGCGCCTCAACCCGGCCGCGGCCAAGGTGATCGCCGCCGCCTCGTCCACCACCCACAGCTTCGGCGCCGTCTGGCACCTCACGGCGGACAAGGCGTGGACGGTGTACGCCAACGCGAACAGCTCTTTCCTCCCCGAGTTCCGCACCCAGCCCGACGGCTCTGGCCTCGATCCCGAGGAAGGCACCCAGCGCGAGGCGGGCGTCAAGTTCAGCCTCCGCGGCGGCCGGCTGCAGGGGCTCGTCTGCGTCTTCGACATCCGGCAGCGGAATGTCACCGAGGCCGATCCCGCCAACCCTGGGTATTTCCGCCAGGTGCAGGGCCTCCGCAGCACCGGCCTCGAGCTTAACCTCAACCTGCGCCTGACCGACCGCTGGCTGGCCTTCGGGAGCTACACCTACGTCGACGCGCGCGAGACGCGCACCGGCCTCGCCCAGCCCCGCCAGGCGCAGGACCAGTTCACGCTCTTCAACCGGTACACGCTGGATGCCGGGCGACTGCGGGGGGCGTTCGCCAGCCTAGGCACGATCTACGTTGGGCCGCGCGACAGTGATCGCGGCGCCAACCCGCGCAACGAGCCGGTCTGGGTCGCGCCAGCGTTTTTCCGCCACGACCTCATCCTTGGCTACCGTGTCCCGCCCGCCCGCGGCGCGCGCCTCCGCCACGATGTCGCCGTGAAGGTGAAGAACGTTTTCGACAACAATGAGATGTACTTCGTCGTGACCCAGGACCGCTACACGCCGGACCCGGGCCGCGAGGTCGAATTCAACCTCACCACCCGGTTTTGATCCCCCGATGCGCCCGCTTCTGCTGCTCGCCGTCCTGATACCCGCGTTCTCCCCGTTGGCCGCCGCCGTGCCCGCCGCAGCCGGGCCGGAAAAGATCGACGTCTTCACCGAGGGTCAGGGCGGATTCGCCTCGTACCGGATCCCGGGCCTCGTGGTCAGCGCTCGCGGCACGGTCCTTGCCTACGCGGAGGCGAGGAAGTTCACCGCCGCCGACCGCGGGGAGCTTGAGATCCACCTGCGCCGCAGCACCGATGGCGGACGCAGTTTTGGGGCGCCGCGCCAGATTGCCCACCTTGGTCCCCGGCTGCCGCGCAACCCGCACATGCCCGAGGACAAGCGGCGCAAGGATATGGGCGGCCCCGCGGAGCAGACGGTCAACAACCCGATGCTCATCGCGACGCGCGAGGGCCCGGTGCACCTCGTCTACTGCGTGGAATACCAGCGGGTCTTGCACTCCCGCAGCGAGGATGACGGCGTCTCATGGTCGTCCCCGGTCGAGATCACGGCCACCTTGGACCGATTCCGGTCGGAGGTCCCGTGGCAGGCGGTGGCGACCGGCCCCGGCCACGGGATCCAGTTGCGCAACGGACGCTTGGTCGTGCCCATTTGGTTGGCCAACTACGACAAGGATCCCGCGCCGCCCCGGCGCCGGGGATGTGCGGTCATCTACAGCGATGACCAGGGTGCGACCTGGCAGCGGGGCGACCTCGCGAT
Source organism: Opitutaceae bacterium (assembly GCA_005786775.1). GTDB lineage: Bacteria > Verrucomicrobiota > Verrucomicrobiia > Opitutales > Opitutaceae > ER46. Next base: position 1,215 of record SYDD01000348.1, on the reverse strand, counting down.
GACCATCGGGGGGGAGACGAGCGTGGCGGAGCTCGCGGATGGCCGTGTCGTGCTCAGCTCGCGCAACACGGATCCCCGCAACCGGCGCGCGGTGGTCGAGAGTGCGGACGGGGCCACCGGCTGGAGCGCGCCGCGCTTTCTCGAGGAGGTGCTGGAGCCCGGTTGCATGGCCGGTCTGGTGAGCCATCCCGGCGTCCCCGGCCGGAACCGCCCCCTGTTGCTGCACTCCAGCCCGCACACCGCGCGGCGGGAGCATCGCGAGCGCAAGCACGTCTCGATCCACGTCAGCGCCGACGATGGCCGCACCTGGCCGGTGCGGAAGCTCCTGCAGGAGGGCCCCAGCGCCTACAGCGACCTCGCCGTCCTCCCCGACGGCACGATCCTCTGCCTTTACGAGAACGGCCGTCCCGGCGATCCCCGCCGCGGCGGCGACTGGGCCTACGCCCGGATCACGCTCGCCCGGCTTCCCCTTGCCTGGCTCGGCGATCTGCCCTGATCCCCTTCACCCCGATGAACCTCCGCCTCACCCCAAGGCCTCTCCTCGCGGCCGCCCTGTGCGTGGCCTCCGCCTCCGCCCAACCCGCCCCCGGCGTCCTCGAGGGCCGTGTCTTCAACGCCACCGGCGGCGTCGCCCTGCGCAACGCGGTGGTTTCCATCGAGGGTCTGGACCGGCGGGCGGTCACCGATGACGGCGGTGCCTACCGGCTCCCCGGCGTGCCCGCCGGGCGCGTACGCGTGGAGGTGAGCTACTTGGGTTTTGCTGCCCAGACCGCCACGTTGGAGATCCCGCCCGGCACGGCCGTCACGCGGGACTTCGAGCTCCGGCCGCGCGCGGGGGAGCAGCCGGTGCGCCTCGGCGAGTTCACGGTCGTGGCCGACCGGGAGATGAGCGCGCAGGCGGTCTCGCTAAACGAGCGCCGCCTCGCGCCCAACCTCATCAACGTCGTCGCCTACGACGAGTACGGGGACCGTTCGGCGGAGAACATCGGCGATTTCCTGCGGTTCCTGCCCGGGGTGAGCATCGATGAGGGTGGCGGCCAGCTCGCGCAGAATGTCATCATCCGCGGCCTGCCTGCGGCGCAGACCGGCCTGGAGCTCGACGGGGCGCAACTCGCGACGGCGCGCGGCGCGGGCCGGGCGAACACCCTTTTCGACGTGCCGACGGCGAACATCTCGCGCGTCGAGGTCTCCAAGGTGCCCACCCCCGACAAGCCG
>SYDD01000347.1 GCA_005786775.1 Opitutaceae bacterium | reverse complement strand
GCTCCGCCCGCAGCGCCGCCTCGGCCGCCGGCGGGATCCAGCGGCCCACCGCCGCCAAGCGCGCCGCGAGCGCCCGCACGCCCGCCTCCGTCGCGTACCGCGGCGCCCGCCCGGCCATCGCGCCCAGCGCCTCGTAGAACTCCGCGAAGGTCACGTCCTCGTGGCCGAGGTTGAACACCCCCTGCTCCGTTCCCGCCCCCACCGCCACGAGCCCCGCCACCAGGTCGTCCACGTGAACGGCGTCCATCCGCCCCGCGCCAGCGCCGCAGCCGAACATCAGCTCCCGGCCGCGCCGGATCAGCTGCAGCGGCACCCCGGTCCAGGAAGCGATGCCCGGGCCGTACACGCAGGTCGGACGGACGATGGCCCAGGCGACCGGGGCACCCGCCAGCTCCGCCCGCAGCGCCGCCTCGGCCGCCAGCTTGGAACGGGTGTAGGCGTCGAGCTCCGGCCGGTCCGCCAACACGCACTCCTCGTCCCACACGGGACCCGGGTCCGGCGCGGCCGCGTAGACGGCGGCGGTGCTCAGGTGGACGAGGCGGCGCACGCCTGCGCGGACCGCGGCGCGGGCGACGGCCTGGGTGCCGCCGACGTTCACCGCCTGGAACTCCGCCCTCGCCAGCCCGCCTACCTTCGCGGCCGCGTGGTAAACGGTGTCCGCGCCGGCGAGGAAAGGCGTGAGGTCCGCCGCGCGCGTGCAGTCGCCGAGGAACACCTCGCCGCCCGCGGCGGCGAAAGCGGCGGCCGCCGGGCCGTCGCGCCGGAACAGGCCGCGCACCGCGTGGGTCGACCGGAGCGCCCGGGACAGATGGCTGCCGATCCCGCCGCCGGCACCGGTGATGCAAGCGACCGGGAGGCTCATCGCGCCGCCAGCCGGGCCTCGAGCCGTTCGAGCGCCCGCCGCTCCTGGCCAAAAGGGGTCATTACCGGGAGGAATTCGGAGGCCGCCGGAGCGGGGAGGTTGTACTTGATCGCCGTGGCAAAGCTGCCGCTCGGGCCCAGGTCCACGTAGAGGCAGGGGCCGTCCGCCTCGAGGTCCCGCACCGCCGCGGGGAAATCCGTCCGCGCGCGCGTCGCCTCCCACAGGTGCTCCGGCGTCGGGGTGAGGACGCGGCGGCGGGTGCCCACGGAGTACACGGGTTGCCGCGCCGGCGCCATCGCGAGCCCGGCCGCCGTGGCCGCGAGCGGGATCCGCAGCGGGTCGATCGACGAGACGTGGAACGCGTGCGGCAGCGGCAGCTCGTGGGTGTCCACGCCAAGTTCGCGCAGCCGGGCCCGGGCGACCGCCAGCGGCTCGGGCGGCCCACCGATGACGAAGCTCCGCGCGAAGTGGACGCCCGCGAGCTCGCAGCCCGCGAACACGTCCGGCCGCTCGGTGAACAGCGCGGGCGCGCCGAGCACGGCGAGCATCCCGCCGGCCGGCGCGCTGGCCTCGAGCAGCAGGCCCTGCTTGACCACGGTCACGAGGACGTCCTCCGCCCGCCACGCGCCCGCCACCGCGAAGGCCGCGACCTCGCCCATGCTGTGGCCCGCGATGAGGTCCGGCCGGTGGCCGCGCGCGAGCAGCAGCTCCGCGAGCGCGCATTCCACCATGACGATCGCCGGGTGCGTGTGCCGGATGCACCGGAACGGCGCGAACCGGTCCGTCCGCTCCCGGTAGATCTCGTCCGCCACCGACTCCCCCAGCAGCGGGCGCACGACGGCGTCGAGCCGCTCGATGGCCGCGCGGAACACCGGCTCGTGCGCGAAAAGCTCGCGGCCCATCTGGAAATACTGGGCGCCCTGCCCCGAGAAGAGCCACACGACCCGCTTCACGGCGCGCCCTCCTGCCGCACGCGGCGCACCAGCCCGGTGAGGACGTTGCCCGGCCCGAGCTCGCTGCACTCCGGCGCGGGGAGCGCCAGCAGCCAGCGCACGCAGTCGGTCCACCGTACCGGCTCGGCGATCTGCCGCGCGAGGAGCTCCGCGAACCCGCCCGGCTCGTGCGGGCGCGCGGTCACGTTGGAGAGCACGGGCATGCGGGGCGCCGCGAACTCCGCCCGCGCCAGCACGGTCCGGAACGCCCGGGCCGCCTCCGCCATATATCGCGAGTGGAACGCCGCGCTGACCGGCAGGCGCCGCCACAGGGTCGCGCCCGCCGCGGTCAGCACCGCCTCGCTCCGCGCGAGCTCCGCGGCGGGGCCCGCGATCACGGTCTGCAGGGGCGAATTCAGGTTCGCGAGGTCCAGCCCGTCCAACCCCGCCGCCCGCAGCGCCGCCGCCAGGCGCTCGGCCGGCAGGCCCAGCACGGCCGCCATCCCACCCTCGGGGGCCGCCGCCATCAGCTCCGCCCGCTCCCGCACGAGCCGCAGGCCCGTCGCGAAATCCACCACGCCCGCCGCGTGCAGCGCGCTGTACTCGCCCAGGCTATGCCCCGCCACGACGTCCGGCCGCTGCCCGGTGTCCACCAGCCGCGCGAGGAAGTGCAGCGCGTTCACCACGAACAGCGCCGGCTGGGTGTACCGGGTCTGGTTGAGCCGCGTGCCGTCGTCGCCGAGGCAGAGCTCCGCCACGCGGTAGCCCAGGATCTCGTCCGCCTGCGCCACCTCCCACGGGAAGCGCTCGAACAGCCCCGCGCCCATGCCGGGCCGCTGCGAGCCCTGTCCGGGAAAAAGGTAGATCCGCGCCATCCCCTCAGCGTGCGGCCGGCGCCGGGTCAGTCGAGGCCGGATAGGCCACGCGGGCCCGCAGGGTGCCGCCCGCGCCGGCGACGATCACCGCCGTGCCCGCGTGATGGACGAGGTTGACGTCGTCGGCGGCCGCGCCCGCGCCGAAATCCGGCGGGGGCAGCGGGAAACGCGCGACGTTGGTGACGACCAGCCCGCCCCACGGGTCCGCCAACCGCAGCCGGCGCACGGCTTCCGGCCCGCCCGCCCGCCGCACCCGGTCCATCGCCGCGTGGTACGCCGCCAAGGTGCGCTCGTCGGCGCCCCGCACCGCGTCGGTCAGCGCCGCCGCCAGCGCGGGCACGCCCGCGGCGCGCACCTCGTCGCGGGAGCGCCGCACGAACACGGGGGCGGACGCATTGCCGAAGAAGGTGGGCCCAACCACGCCATCGGCGCGGCGGAAATTCATCGGGCCCGCCAGGACCAGCGGCTCGTCGCCGGGCGGGAGGGCGGCCGCGTAGTGGCGCCAGAGGTGCGCCGTCACGACGCTGTTCTCGGAGAGTTTCTCCACCGGGATCCCGCCCGCCGCCGCCCGGGCCGCCGCCACCAGGGCCGCGGGATCGAGGGTCAGGCGCTCCACCCGCCGCGTCGTCGGGTCGGCGTCGGATGCGGGCACGGCGAAGGCCTCGATCGCGGCGGCGACCCGCGCCTGTCGGGCCGCGCGCCGCTCCAGGCGCCGCGCCAGGGTGCGCAGGAGGTGGCGCGAATGGTCCGGCACGGGATACGCCTCGCCGCGACAGGCGGCCGCCCACGCGGACAGGAACAGGTAGAAGCTGTAGCCGTCGGCGGCCGCGTGCGACACCTGCACGACCAGCGCGCTGCCGCGGTCGAGTTGGTGCAGGCGGAAGCGCGCCATCCGCGCCCCGCGGCGCGTCGGGTCGAACGGCTCGCGGAACACCGCCAGCCCGTCCGCGTCGTCCTCCGCCGGCACGCGGCCGGGCGTGATCACCTCGGCGAAATCCGGCTCGTCGCGCGCCTCGCGCAGCACGAAGTCGTCCGCACCCCGCCGCTCGAGCGAGGCGTTGACCGGGAAATAGTCCGCCGCGACCGCCCGCAGCCCGCGTCGGAGCACCCCGGCGTCGAGCCGCTGGTCAAACCGGTACAACACCTCCATCGCGAGGCGTCCCGGCCCCGCGAAGGCGAAGTCGGCCGGCGCGAGGGTCACCTGCCGCCGCACCTGCGTTCCGACCACCGCCGGAGCGGCGGCTGCGGAAACCGGGGCGGGGGCCACGACGGGCAGCGTCGGCACGGGGGGCGCCGCGGGCGTCGCGCGACCGGCGAGGTGCGCGGCCAGACCGGCGAGGGTGGGCTGGGCGAAGATCTGCGCCGGGGTGACCTCGCCGAAACGCTCGGACAACCGCCGGCTGAACTCGAAGGCGAGGATGGAGTCGAGGCCGTGCCGCTCGAGCGAGACGCCGGGCTGGAGGTGCGCGACGGGCGTCTTGCTCAGCGCGGAGAACAGGCGCGCGAGCTCCGCCACCAGGTCCCCGCCCGCGGCCGGGTACGGAGGCGCGGCGAGGTCCGCGGAAGCCCGCACCGGGGCCGCCGCTCCCGGCTGGAGCCGTCGCAGGACCTCGTCGGCGTCGCCGCGGAAGGTCCAGAGCTGCGGCTCCCCCACCACGCGCACCCGGCGCAGGATTTCCCAGCCGTCGGCGGCCCCGAGGGGCGCGAGGCCGAGCGCGTCCGGCCCGTCTGGTGCGGGCATCCCGCCCTCGCGCCACCGCGGCCAGTTGACGGCGACGGTGTGCCCGCGGCGCGTGCCGGCCGCGACCGCCGCCGCCCGCGTGGCGGCGAAGGCATCGAGGGCGCCGTTGGCGAGGGCGTAGTCGGACTGGCCCGCGGCGCCGAGCAGGCCCGCCACCGAGGAGAAGAGGACGAAGCAGCGCAGCGGCTCGTCGCGCGTCGCCGCGTCGAGGGCCTCCGCCGCCGCCAGCTTCGGGCGCAACACGGCCGCGAAATCGTCCCATTCCTTGCTCCACACCGCCCCGTCGCGGAGCACGCCCGCCGCGTGCAGCACGCCGTCGATCCGACCGAAACGCGCCCGCGCCGCCGCCACCACCGCCGCGGCCCCCGCGGGGCTGGCGACATCCGCCGTCACCTGGAGATAGTCCGCCGGGTCCGCCCCCGGCCACGGGGCGTCGCCCGCGGCGGGCGCCGACCGGCCGACAAGGACCACCCGCGCGCCCTCCGTCCGGACCAGCTCCGCTGCGAGCTGCCGGCCGATCCCGCCGCGGCCGCCGGAGATGAGGTAGACGAGTCCCCGCGGCGGCGCGTCCGCCGGCGGGGGCTCCCGCCGGACGAGGGTG
>SYDD01000346.1 GCA_005786775.1 Opitutaceae bacterium | reverse complement strand
CGCGCGGCAGACCCCTTCGCGCACCCTGTTGCGCGCGCGGATCCCGGAGGGCTGGACCGTGCGCCACGCCCTCGTGGCCGGGCGCAAGCTGCCGGTCGATGTCCGCGGCACCGTGGACCTCACGGGCCTCGCGGGGCGGCAGGAGATCCGCTTTGCGGTGGGCCGGGATTGAGGCGAGGCGCCGCCCACCTGAGGCGCCCGGGAGCAACAAGGCGTAACGCAGCGTGGCGGGATTGGATTGCAGTCCTATCCGGCACGGGGCCTGATTTCCCCAACTCTTTTAACCGATATGTCCACCTCCTCGCTTCCGCTCCAGCGTCCCCGCCTCGCCATTTGGCTTGGACTGCTTCTCCTCCTGCTTCCGCTCAGCGCCCGCGCCCAGGCGACGGGGAGCGTGGCCGGACAGGTCAGCAATGCCGCCACCGCCGTGTTCCTGGACGGGGCCGAGGTTTCCGTGGAGGGAACGAACCGCTCCGTGATCACCGAGCGCCAGGGCCGCTATGAGCTCACGCTGCCAGCGGGACCGGCCACCCTGGTTGTGCGCTACACCGGTCTGGAGGCCCAGCGGGTGACGGTCGACGTTCGCCCCGGCGCGCGGGTGATCCAGAACATCGATCTGAACGCGGGCGTCTACAAGCTCGAGGCCTTCACCGTGGCGGGCTACCGCGAAGGCAGCGCCGCGGCCATCACCGCGCAGCGCGAGGCCCCGAACGTGAAGAACGTCGTCGCCTCGGACAGCTTCGGCAACATCGCCGACGGCAACATCGGTGATTTCCTCCAGCAGATGCCCGGCATCACCGCGGTCTATGTCGGCGCCGATGTCCGTTCCGTGCAGATCCGAGGGATCGACGGGGCGCTCAATGCGGTGACGATGGACGGCGACCGCGTGGCCAGCTCCCAGTCCGCGGGCGCCGGCCGCACCTTCGAGTTTGAGCAAGCTTCGCTCAACAACATCGAGACGATCGAGGTCACCAAGGCCCCGACCCCGGATATGGACGCGGACTCGATCGGCGGGAACGTCAACATCGTGTCCAAGAGCGCGTTCGACCGGAATCAGCCGCGTTCCTTCAACTATTCCATCGGCGGCGTGTGGCGGCCGAAGTACTACACCCGCAGCGACAATTGGCTGCGCGAGCCGATCAAGAACATCGGGCCCTCGCTGAACTTCTCCTATGCGGACCTGCTGGGCGCGAACAAGCGGATCGGCATCTCCCTGACCGGCACCTACCACTCCCAGCCCGGCGGCGACACGGCCGCGCTGGCGACCTACCAGAATGTCCTGACGGAGCCGTACTACGTCCAGAACATCACCGTCCCGCGGCCGGCCGGTGCACCGCGCACGCGCCTCGCGACCGGGGCCAAGATCGAATACAAGTGGAGCGATTCGACCACCCTGTCGCTCAACACCGCCTACAACTGGTTCCACGAGACCAACGACACCCGCGCGATGGTGCTTGGGACCACCGCCAACGTGGCGAACTTCCGGCCCGGCTACACCAGCTTCCTCCAAGAGGTGCTGCCCAACGTAAATTCCTCCAGTTCCGTCACCCTGAGCACCGACGACAAGTCCGGCCGCACCTACCAGTTTGTGCCGACCGTGCGGCACCGGTTCCCGGGCCTCGAGATCGATTACGGCGCCAGCTTCTCCAATTCCCAGACCTACTACGACTACCGCCCGGACGGCCGCAGCTTCCAGTCGCGCCCGAAGGCCACCATCACGTACCGCCTCGGGGGCATCGGCTTCCTCATCGACCGCCGCCAGAACCCCAAGTGGCCGCGGTACTCCCAGACCGCCGGTCCCGACCTGTTCGATCTGAACAATTACAATACCCTGCTCGTGACCCAGCCGGACCGGAACGGCGAGGACGAGATCCTGACGGCCAAGTTCAACGTCAAGAAGACCTTCAGCCTGCCCGCGCCGACCTTCGTGAAGGCGGGCGCGGTCATCCGCCAGCAGGACCGCGCCTTGGAAAACTTCTCCCGCCGCTACAACTTCGCGGGACCGGACGGCATCCTCAATTCTGGCGACGAAAGCCTCGGGCAGTTCCTCGACAAGACGCCGAAGTGGAGCGATTCGAACGCCGGCTACCGTCAGCCGCCCTGGGCCAACCCCTTTGCCGTCGCGCGTCATCAGGCACTGTATCCGCGGCTTTGGGTGGAGGATGCGCCCTTCGCCGAGACCTCGCGCCTCAACGGCGACCGCAGCATTACCGAGACGGTCACCGCCGCCTACGTGATGGGCCACACGCGGCTCAACAGCCTGTCGATTCTGGCTGGTCTGCGGGTGGAGAAGACCGAGACGGAAGCCGAGGGTCCGGTCACCGTGGGCACCGTGCGGAGCCGGCTCCGGCGTGAGGGTGAGTACACCGACATCTTCCCGGGCGTGCACTTCCGGTACGCGCCCTCGCGGAACCTGATCTCGCGGCTCAGTTATTCCTCCGGCATCGGCCGGCCTTCCTTCGAGCAGCTGATGCCGGCGGACACGGTCAACGAGGTCGCGCAGACCGTGAACATCCGCAATTCCGCGCTAAAGCCCCAGTATTCCCAGAACTTCGACGCCACGGCCGAATATTACTTCGAGCCGGTGGGCATGGTCTCGATCAGTGCCTTCCTGAAGGAGATCTCCGACTTCCAGTTCACCGACAGCAGCCAATTCGTGGGTCCTGGCGCCAACAACGGCTTCGATGGCCTGTACGAGGGCTACCGAATCACGACGGCGCGCAATGGCGGCAGCGCCCGCTACCGCGGCGTCGAGCTGGCCTACCAGCAGCAGTTCACCTTTTTGCCCGGTTTCTGGCGCGGCTTCGGCTTCAGTGCCAATTACACGCAGCTGAGCACCAAGGGCGACTACGGCGGCACGACCGTCACCACGAAGGTCGCCGGGTTTGTCCCGAAGACGGGCAACGTCGCCCTGACTTATCTCGGCTTCGGCTGGAACCTGCGGCTCAACGCGGTCTGGCGGGACACCTATCTGATCACCAACTCCACCAACCCGGCGCTGGTGGTCTATCAGGAGCCCAAGATGCAGGTTAACCTGAAGAGCCGCTACACCGTCTCGCGCAAGCTCTCGGTTTTCTGCGACATCGAGAATCTGAACAAGTCCCCGATCACGGAGACCTATGCCGGCACCAAGGATCGCCCCACGCAGACCCGCATTGTGGTCGCGAAGGTGGTCGCCGGCGTCACGGGCCGCTTCTGACCCTCGGTGGAGCGTTTCTGAAGGGGTGGTGGCGGCCGGAGGGCCCCACCACGCCCAGCGGGCCGCCGGGAGGCCCCGGATGGGCGAGCGGTGCTTTGCTGGGGCCGGGCCTTTTCAAATTCCGCCCGGCTCCTTTGTTGAGGAGTTCCGGCGCACCTCTCTCCCCGCGCTGGCCTCTTCCCGTCCAAACCAACCCTATGGAAAATCATCCCGCGTCCACCGGGGGCAAGTGCCCCTTCCCGCATCTTCACGGCACGATGGCCAAGCCGGCGCCGACCAGCCAGGGCGGGCGTTCGAATCGGGATTGGTGGCCGAACCAGCTGAACCTCCGGATCCTGCACCAGAACTCCGCGCTGTCCGACCCGATGGGGGAGGGGTTCGATTATGCCCGTGAGTTCAGCAAGCTGGACCTGGCGGCGGTGAAACGGGACCTGCACGCGCTGATGACGGATTCGCAGGACT
>SYDD01000345.1 GCA_005786775.1 Opitutaceae bacterium | reverse complement strand
TACACCCACGCCTTCACGATCTCGCTTTGCGGGCCCTCGCGCGCCCAGATCCTCACCGGCCGCTACGGCTTCCGCACGGGCGGCAGCAACCAAGACGCCGTCGGCAAGATCGCGCCCCGCCAAGAGAAGCTCATCCCGACCGTGCTCCAGCCCGCCGGGTACGTCTCGACGATGATCGGCAAGTGGAGCCAGTTCTCCCAACAGCCCTCCGACTTCGGCTTCGACGAGTACCTGCGCTACGCCGGCAGCGGCGCCTATTGGAACACCCAGGAGAAGGTGCGGACCTACGTGGTCAACGGCGAGACCCGCCCGCTCCGCGACCGGGAATACCTGCCGGACCTGATGCACCAGCACCTCGTCGACTTCATGACGCGGCACCGCGACCGGCCGTTCTACGCCCACTACTCGCTCTCCCACGTACACGGCGAGATCCTGCCCACCCCGGACAGCGCCCCTGACAGCAAGGACCACTACGGGGACAATGTCCGCTATATGGACAAGCTCGTCGGGCGACTGATGGCGGAGCTGGACCGGCTGCAGCTGCGCGAGAAGACCCTCGTCCTGTTCTTCGGTGACAACGGCACGACCAACGGCCGCGCCGAACGCGCCACCATCGGTGGCCGCGCGCTGGCCGGGGCCAAGGGCTCGGTGCTCGAGGGCGGAGGCCGCGTGCCAATGATTGCCAGCTGGCCGGGTGTGGTGCCCGCCGGCCGGGTCTCCGCCGACCTCGTCGACTCGAGCGATTTCCTCCCCACGTTCGCCGAACTCGCCGGCGCGCCGCTGCCGGCGAGCACGGTGCTCGACGGCCGGAGCCTAGCCGCCCAGCTCCGCGGGGAAAAGGGCGGGCCGCGCACCTGGGTGTTCCACCAACTCGCGCGCAACTGGTACGTCCGCGAGGCGGGCTGGAAGCTGAATCAGGCCGGGGAACTGTTCGATATGAGCGACGCTCCCTTTGTCGAGAAGCCCGTGCCCGCCGGCACCGAGACCCCCGCCGCACTGGCCGCCCGCCGGCGCCTCGCGGCCGCGCTGGCGGAACTTAACCCCGCCGGAGGCATCCCGGACACCGGCGACGAGTCGGGCCGCCACGCGAAGAACGTCGAGGAGCGGAAGCAGAAGGGACGGGCCAAATGAGCCGCCCGCCCTCGGCGCCCCCCGCCGCCCGCACGCTCGGCCGGCGCCTAGTCCTCGCCGTGCTCGGCGCCGCGCTGTGGCCCTTGCCCGCCCACGCCGCGGCGGCCGCCCCGCGCCCGAACGTCCTGTTCATCGCCGTGGATGACCTGCGCAACGACCTCGGCGCGATGGGCGTGGCGCACGCCCGGACGCCGCGGCTCGACGCCCTCGCCGCCAGCGCCCGCGTCTTCACCCACCACTACGTCCAGGCGCCCACCTGCGGCGCCTCGCGCTGTGCCCTCCTCCGTGGCCGCTACCCGAGCGAGGCCGCCCACATCGGCAACGGCGGCATCGCCTCGACGCACGGGTCCTGGGGCGACGCCAATCTGCCCGCCTGGTTCCAACGGCACGGCTACCGCACCTACGCCCTCGGCAAGATCACGCACCACCCCGGCGGCCGCACCGGCCGGCTCTGGGCCGAAGGCCCCGAGGAACTCCCCGGTGCGTGGACGCGCTCCTGGATTCCCCAGACGCCCTGGGGTGAGGCGGAGAAGATGATGCACGGCTACGCGAACGGCGTTCCCCGCACCTCCGGGAAGACGCCCCCGCTGGAGGCCTTCGCCGGCCCCGACTCGGCCTACCCGGACGCCTGGGTCGCCGACGAGGCCGTGCAGCGGCTCCGCGAGCTCGGCGCCTCCGGTGAACCCTGGTTCTTCGCCGTCGGCTTCTTCAAGCCGCACCTGCCCTTCGCCGTGCCGCAGCGTTACTTTGATCTCCACGATCCGGAGCGGATCCCCGCACTTCCCCCCGCGGCGGCCGCCAAGCCGGAATGGCCCTCGACCTGGCACCCCAGCAACGAGTTTCGCCGCAACTACGCCCACGCGGGCCGCGACCCTGACGCCGATCCCGCCTACGCCCGCGAGGTCCGCCGCGCCTACGCCGCCAGCGTGAGCTACGTGGACGCGCAGATCGGCCGCGTGCTCGACGCCCTTCAGACCCTGGACCCCGCGGGCCGGACCATCGTGGTCCTCTGGAGCGACCACGGGCTCCTCCTCGGCGAGCACGCGATCTGGGGCAAACACTGCCTCTACGAGCACTCGCTCCGTTCCCCGCTCCTGATCCGCGCCCCCGGCCTCGCCCAACCCGGCGCCAGCAGCGCGGCGCTCGTCGAGACCATCGACCTCTTTCCCACGCTCACCGATCTCTGCGGGCTGCCCGCTCCCGCCGGACTCGACGGGCGCAGCCTGCGCCCGCAACTCGAGCGTCCCGCCACGCCGGCCGCCAAGCCCGCGCGCGGGTTCTGGACCGACGGCCAGCGCACGATCCGCACCGAACGCTGGCGCCTGATCGCCGCCCGCACCGCCGATGGTTCCCCGCAGTTCGAGCTCTTCGATTACGCGAACGATCCGCTCGAGACCCGCAACCACGCCGCCGCGCACCCGGAGGTCGTCCGCGACCTCCGCGCGCAACTGGACCTCCGGCCGGAATTGCCGGCCCCCGCGGGGCAGGCTTCCGGAGACAAGAAGCGGGCCGCCCCGCCCCAGCCCTGATCCGCCCCGCCGGGCGGGCTGCACGCCGGGTTCCGGACCCAATCCGCCCCGGCCTCTACCCGCCCGAACTCGGCCCCTCCCCTGCCCGCCGTGATCCTGCTTCGGAACCTGCGCCTGCTCCTGTTGCTCGTCGCCGCCGCCCCCGTCGCGGCCGCCGCCCCCGCCCCCACCCGGCCCAACCTGGTTTACATTCTCGCCGACGACCAGGGCTACGGCGACGTGAGCATCCTCAACCCCGACCGGGGCCGGATCCGCACGCCGCACCTCGACGGTCTCGCCCGCGCGGGAATGATCTTCACCGACGCGCACAGCGGCTCCTCCGTCTGCACGCCCACCCGCTACGGGCTGCTCACCGGCCGCTACGCCTGGCGCACCCGGCTCCAACGGGGCGTGCTCGATGGCGCGGATGACGATCCGCTTATCGCCGAGGGCCGGCTGACGGTCCCCGCCTTCCTCCGCCGCCACGGCTACGCCACGGCCGCGATCGGCAAGTGGCACCTCGGTTTCCGCTCCGAACGTCCCCCCGGCGCCCCGGCGCCCGCCCCGAAGGAGCAGGGCAAACGCCGGATGGGCGAGGCCGGGCTGCCCGTCGGCGCCCGCATCGTCGGCGGCCCCATCACCCGGGGTTTCGACTACTTCTGGGGCTGTTCCAACGCCCGCACCATGTCGGGCCTGATCGAGAACGACCGGGTCATCGAGACCCTGCCGCCCGCCGAGATGCTGCCCCGCCTCGGCCGCCGGGCGGTGGAGTACATCGCCGAACGGGCGCCCGCGGCCCGCGCCGGCCAACCGTTCTTCCTCTACCTGCCCCTCACCTCACCGCACACCCCCATCCTGCCGTCGCCCGAATGGCAGGGCCGCAGCGGCCTCGGTGACTACGCGGACTTCGTGCTGCAGACCGACGCGGTGGTCGGGGACGTGCTGGCCGCGCTCGCGGCGCAGGGGCTGGCCGACAATACGCTGGTGATCTTCACCGCGGACAACGGCTGCTCGCCCCAGGCCGGCACCGCCGAGTTGGAGGCCAAGGGGCACTTCGCCAGCGCCCGGCTGCGCGGCTACAAGGCGGACATCTGGGAAGGCGGGCACCGGGTGCCTTTCCTCGCCCGCTGGCCGGGGCGCGTCCCCGCGGGAAAGACCAGCGACCAGCTCATCTGCCACACCGACCTGCTGGCCACGGTCGCGGACCTGCTCGGGGAACGGCTGCCCGAGGACGCCGGCGAGGACAGCGTGAGCCTCCTGCCCGCGCTGTTGGGGCGCGACCGCGCGCCGCTGCGCGAGGCGGTCGTGCACCATTCGATCAATGGCGCCTTCGCGATCCGGCAGGGCGCGTGGAAGCTCGCGTTCGCGCCGGGCTCGGGCGGCTGGGGTAAACCCGGGGATGCCGAAGCCCGGCGGGCGGGCCTGCCGGCGGTGCAGCTCTACGATCTGGCGCAGGACCTGGCCGAGCGCCGCAACCTGCAGGCGGAGCAACCCGCGGTCGTGGCGCGGCTCACCGCGTTGCTCGAGGGCTACGTGGCCCGGGGCCGCAGCACCCCGGGTGCGCCGCGGACGAATGACTTCCCGGTCAACTGGCGGGAGCCCGCGCGGGCC
>SYDD01000344.1 GCA_005786775.1 Opitutaceae bacterium | reverse complement strand
CGCTGCGAGTCGTCGAAGTAGGCCGCCACGGTGATCACGGCCGGCGTGATCGTGTCGCCCAGGTCGGCCTCGGCGTCGGCCTTGAGCTTCCCGAGCACGAACGCGGCGATCTGCTGCGGCGCGTACTGCTCCGTCTTGTCGCCCACTTGGACCTCGATGTAGGCGTCGCCGTTCTTCCCCTCGGCCACCTTGAAAGGCATATTCTTCGCCTCTTCGCGGACCTCGGTGAACTTGCGGCCGATGAAGCGCTTGGCGGAGAAGACGGTGTTGCGCGGGTTGGTGATCGCCTGCCGCTTGGCCGCCTGGCCGACCAGCCGCTCGCCGGTCTTGGTGAAGGCCACCACCGACGGGGTCGTGCGGGCGCCCTCCGCATTCGGGATGACGACGGGCTCCCCGCCCTCCATCACCGCCATGCAGGAGTTGGTCGTGCCCAGATCGATGCCAAGAATACGGCTCATACCGTTCCAGTAAGCAGACGATGTGCCTCAGGGTGCAAGGGTTTCCCAAAATACTTTTCCGCAGCGGTTTAAAAAATCCAAGCCCTCCTGCGGACCGGGCGTGGAGGAGGTCTTCTGCGCCAGTTTGGCCCATCCGGCCTGTCCCACTGGGCGCGCGGTGGGCGTGCTGTCCCAGTTGAATCTCCCGCGACTCGCGCTACGCTGACGGTATGGAGATGGAGATTACCCTGCCGGATGAGGTGCCGGTGATGACGCTGGCGCAGGCCACGCTGTTCCCGCAGGCCCTGATGCCGCTGCATATCTTTGAGCCCCGTTACCGGGCGATGCTGCGCGATGTGTTGGCGGGGGACCGGCTGTTCGCGGTGGTGGGTCTGGACGAACGCCGGGCCGAGGCGGGGGACTTCGAGCCGCCGCACCGGGTGGCCGCGGTGGGCATCATCCGCGCGTGTCAGCGCAATCCCGACGGCACCTCGAACCTCCTGCTGCAGGGGCTCTGTCGGGCGGAGGTGCTGGGGATCGCCTGTGACGAGCCCTACCGCCGGATCCAGATCCGCGCCTTGGCGAGCGAGCCGGGGGCGACCGCCGAGGAGAACGAGGCCTTGCGGCGGGAGTTGTCCCGGCTGATCGGGGTCAAACTACGTCTGGCCGGCAAGGGTGAGGGCGAGATGGCGTCCTTCCTCAAGACGGTCGATGACCCCGAGGCGTTCGTGGACATCGCGGCGTCCAGCCTGTGCGATGACGCGGACCTGCGGCAGCGGCTCCTGGAGACGCTCGACGTGCACCGCCGGTTGGCGCTCTTCGGCGGTGTCCTGCGCCGGGAAATTGAGGCATTGCGCCTGCGGCGGAAGCTGCAGGGCGACCTACCGGACGACCGGATCGAGCAGAATTGAGGCGGGGTTGAATGCGGCGCCCAGAGGGCCTCCCGACTAGCGGGGAGTTCGGGCTGCGCCGTGCCCGGCGCGGAAGTTTGTTCGTTCGGTCTGCCTCCAGTGTGCCGAGCTAAATCCTTCGGTTATCCTTCGGTTGCCGTTCGGTCTCTAGAGGGAGAGCTGACGTAAAGTGTTGAAATAACCGAAGGATGACCGAAGGATAACCGAAGGATGCAGGTGCGAGAGGCGAAGGACGAGGCTTGGATCAGGGTGGGGAAGCAGGCGGTGGTGGGTCGGCCGGTGGGCCCCCGGGGCGACGCGCCCCGGCTACACCGAGCCGATTGGCTTTTCGGCCTGCGGGGTGCCGCGGATCGATGTAGCCGGGGCATCTTGCCCCGGGCGGCGGCACGGGAACGTTTCCCGCTGCTCTTGCCCACAAGGGTCAGGCCGTGAATTGTTAATTTTGCCGGGGTCTGGCTCCTCCCGCCATCCCGCGGCTAGCGATTCACGGCCTGACCCCTTAGGGTGCGAGGTCGCCCGCTGCAACTTAGCACCGGTTAGCGTCGTCCTCTCGAGCGCGGTTCATTCTCGGCCTCCCCTTATGCACGTCGCCTTTCGTCAGGTCTCCCGTTCCCCTTGCGCCTTCCTGATCGTGGGACTGCTCGGGCTAGGCACCCTGAGTGCGCTGCGCGGCATCCCCCCGGCCAATTCGTTCGGCGTCTGGGACCGGGGCAGCGCGTATGATCCCAAGGAGTATCCGTTCCTAAAGGGCCTCGCGTTCAACCAGAAGTGGGCGGAGCTCGAGCGGGTGCCCGGGGTGTTTGATTGGAGCGCTTTGGATGCCGCGATGGAGCGCGCCGTCGCGCGGGATCAGTTCATTTACCTTTCGCTGGGCGTCGGCCCGGAGGCGCCCGACTGGATCTACACGCAGGGTGTTCCCGCCGTAAAGACCGACGGGCAGATGCACGACAGTTGGCCGGTCTACCCCTTCTATCCCTCCGCGGCCTACCGCGCGTTCTTCCAGCGACTGATCACGGAATTCGGGAAACATATCCGCCAATACCCCCGCGAGCAGCAGGAGCGCATCGCGTTTATCCAGGTGAAGACCGGCTGCACTGGAGATGAGTGTGCCTACAAGGGCGCGGCGATCGAGCCGCGGTACGAATTGCCGGTTCGGTCCCGGGAGTGGCGGGAGTTTCGCCTGTGGGCTTTCGACGTGTTCGTGCAGACTTTCCAGCGGGCCCCCGACGAATCCAAGATCAGCCTCCTGTTCAATCACGTCGCCCCGGACGAGGATACGCCCGCTGGGCGCGGCTATGGCGTCGAGTGGAATTGGGTGATGGCCAACGCCCTTGGCGGCGTGGGGATCAAGATCGCCGGCAGCGGCCGCGGACACCACCTGAGCGGCGAGCGGAGCAAGATTCGAACTTGGGAGCCGCGGCTGGTGGCCGCGGCGGGAACGCCGCTGTTCGCCCGTTCCGAGATGGACCAGACTTGGCGGCGCGCGTGGTACCAGCTGAACGTCCCGCTCAGTTTCTATTGGGGCGCCCTGACCGGCCTGCAGAGCGGTCAGAGCATCTGGGACATCTCCTCCGCCGCGATGGAGGCCTGTCGGGAGCAGGGCTTCGACTACGCCTTCCACTTCTTCAATCGCTATGCGGGGCAGATCCGACCGGAGAGCGCCACCGGGGCTTTCTGCGCCCTGCACAAGGGCCTCGATGCCGCCGACACGGCGGCGTACCCGGAGGCGGATTTCGGTCCGGCCACGCCGGGCAACCTCGCCCGGATGGAAAAGATCGTCGCGGCCCACGCGAAGTATGGCGCCGCGGTCGATGACCGGAATGCCCTGCTGCTGGGGCAAGTCCGGCAACGCGATACCCAGCGCGGCTTCAACGACGTGGGATGGGACATCTGGCCCGACAATTACGGGCGTTTCCTCTCCCAGATCGACGCGGATGCGACCTCGGTTCCCCGCTGGCGGGTCGGGGGGGCGATCACGAAGACCTCCTCCATCTACTCGCGGTTCGCCCGCGGCTTCGAGCATGCCACCGGCCGCAATGCCTTGTATTTCAAGCTGCACGATGGGTTCTCGCAGGGCAATGAGGCCAAGGTGATGTCGATGACGGTGGTCTGGTACGACGGCACGGCGGGATCAACCTGGCGGCTCGACTACGATGCGGGCTCGGCCGGGATGAAGACCGCGCTCGCCGTCCAGGGAAAGGGTGACCGGCAATGGCATCACGAGACCGTCACGGTGGAGGATGCCGTTCTGCGTCAGGGGGGCGCCCGGGGCGCTGACTTCGTGTTGGTGAACACGGACGAGCAGGACGATAGCTTCAGCCTGCTCGAGGTGCACCGGGGCCGGTTGGAGCAGCCCGTGCGGCAGCCGCCGACTGACTACTTGGTTTCCGCGGAGGATCCGCGGCCGCCCAAGGCGGAGAAAGCCGCGGAGCCCGTCCGGGAGCGGAAGGGCAAGCGGAAGGCGCCGGGCCCCGCGCCGTAGGGGCGGATCAAACCAGGGGTCTACTGGTTGCGTGTTGCGACGCTCTTGACCCCTTGGGGTGCGAGGCCGCCCTTGTCAGCGGCGGGCGCCGCTTCTTGGCTGGGGTCGTCGTCCGCGAGCTCTGATTCCCTCTCCCCTTATGTCCCGACTCCTTTTGCTTTGCCGCGCTTGTTGCCTCATCGCTTGGCTCGCGGCGGGCCTAGGTTTAAGGGCGGCCGAGGCCGCGCCCGCCCGCCGTGCGCCGGATCCCGCGCTGGCGCCGATCGTGGATGTTCCCGGCCTGCCGCGGGTGCTGTTGCTCGGCGATTCGATCTCGATCGGCTACACGCTGCCGGTGCGCGAGGCCTTGCGCGGCCGGGCGAATGTCCACCGCCCGCCGGGCAACTGCAGTTCCACGGGGTACACGCTGACGAAGCTCGACGGGTGGCTCGGCGCGGGGAAGTGGGACGTGATCCATTTCAACTGGGGCCTGCACGACGCGAAGCTGCCGCCCGAGGGGGTGCGCCACGCGCCGCCCGAGGTTTACGAGCAGAACCTGCGGCGGCTGGTCACGCGCCTGCGGGCGACCGGGGCGAAGCTGGTCTGGGCAACGACCACGCCCGTGCCCCTGGGCGGCAACCTCGCGCCCAACCGGCGCTTCGGCAGCGTCGACACCTACAACGCGATCGCCGCGCGCGTGATGGCGGAGTTCGGGGTGGTGACGAACGACCTCAACGCCGCCATCGCGCCCCGGATGGAGACGTTGGGCCGGCCGAAGGACGTGCATTTCACCGCGGAGGGCTCCGCCATTCTCGCCGCACACGTGGCGCGCAGCGTGGCGGCCCTGCTGCCCGCGCTTTGAAGGGCGGCGGGTAACGTTCCCGCGCGGGGAGGGATTCAAAGGATGGGACTGCCGGTTGCTTGTTGCGGCGCTTCCAAGGGGGTTAGGCCGGTGCAGGGTGCACTCGCTGAGGTTGTTAGGGTGCCCCTGTCCGGAGGGTACCGTTCCGAGCTTATCAGCGTCTATGGCGCGGAGGTTCCGGGTGGCATGCCCTTCCCGCGCCTCGGCATCGGATCCCTTGAGTTGAAACGCTTCCCATGCGCCGTGCGCTCGTCTGACCCCTTACCGAGCCGCCGCGTGGTCAGTTTGGCGCCCGCGAGCGGATCCACGTCGCAAGACCGGGCCGGGGCTCGCGGATGCGAAAATGCAGGACTACGCGGTAGGGTTGACCGTCTGCCGGGTCGGTGCGCCAGAAGCCCATCGCTCGGTCCCCGGCCCAGCCCTGCAGCTCGAACTTCCGCCGCGGCAGGTTCTCCGGTTTGGCGGTCGGCTTAAAATCCATGAACTTGAGGTCCGCAGGGGAGGCGTCGCTGATCGTCACCTTGCCGCTCTGGTGGCCGTAACGCCACGTGCCGTTTTCTAGAATGAATAGGGAAGTGGCGTCCTCACCTGTACCCCGGTCGAAGGCTCCGTTGTCGTAATCGTTCCGCACGCTCTGGCTGATCCAGCGTCCGGCGAGCGCGCGCAGCTCCGCGCGGGCCCTAGCTTCCGGCGCGGGCGGCTCGGCCGCAGCCGGCCCGGCCCGCTGGAAGGCGAAGTAGTTCTGGGCGCCGTCCGCGTTGCGCCAGTAGAACTCGAACACCTGGCGATCGGCGGAGAGGGCCGCCCGGCCCTGGTTCCACGCGGACAGGACGCCGGAGAAAACGAGCCCCTCGGGGGAGGCGGTCACCCGGCCCTCGCCGCCCACCCCGGTGCGGTAGCGTCCCTCCGCGAACAGCTCCAAGGTTTGCGCGTTCCGGGGGTCGATCCATTGACCGGCCAGCGCGCTCAGCGCGGGCGTTGACGCCGGCGGTGTGCGCGGCGCGGTGGGGGTAAGGGTGGCGAAGCGCCGACCCGCCGGGCGGATCACGATGCGATCCACGGTGCCCGCGGGGGCGCGGAAGGACAAGGCGTACTGCCCGGCGGTGACGTCGTAGCTATCGTAGACCATCGTTCCGTCGGGGAACTCCGCCTTCACCCGGGCCAGCGCGGTGCCGACCCCGATCCCCGAGGCGAGGCGCGTGTCGCCCTCGAGCGTGAGGGTCCCGATTTCCTGGCCGGTGGCGTCGAACAGCACCCGCAACCCCGGGTACCCGATCCCCCCGCCGAAGGCGCGGTTGTCGGACCGGGGCGGGCCGAGCGCCGCGATGACCTCTTGGGCGCTCATTGAGAGCCGCAGCGGGATGGAGAGTGGCTCCACGCCGTTGGGAGCTGGGGCAGCCGGGGCTTTGGCCGCGAAGCCAATCGCTGGGAAGAGGCAGAGCCAAACGAGCCCGGGCAGGAAGCGCGTCATGTTCCCCTTCGAACGGATTCCGCCCTGCTGCGGCAAGGGGAAAGATCTTGCCCTGATGCCGCTGAGGCGCCGTCGCGGGAGGTTAGGGCGAGAGGCGCGCCCTCCCGGCGCGCCCGCGATCGGCCTTTTTGGACCACAAAAAAGCCGCCCCGCAGTAGCGGGACGGCTTTCGGTAAAGATCGGACGAGGCTTGGCGTGCGGATCGTCCCCGTTGGAGGATCGCGCGCCAGCCGGTGTCCGGCAAGCGGGTCAGTTCAGGGCAGAATGACCGTGTCGATGACGTGGACCACGCCATTGCCAGCCGCGAGGTCGGCCGCAACCACCTTGGCGCCGTTGATGGTCACGCCGCCCGCCGTGGCGAGGGTCGCATCCTTGCCGTTGACCGTCTTCACGGCGCCGGCCTTCACATCCTTGGCCATCACCTTGCCGGGGACGACGTGGTAGGTGAGTACGGCCACCAGCTTAGCCTTGTTCTCGGGCTTGAGTAGATTCTCGACCGTGCCGGCCGGCAGCTTGGCGAACGCAGCGTTCGTCGGAGCGAAGACCGTGAAGGGGCCCTTGCCGCTCAGGGTCTCGACCAGTCCGGCCGCCTTGACCGCGGCGACGAGGGGGGTGTGGTCCTTCGAGCCGACGGCGATGTCGACAACGGTGGAGGGCGTGGCGGCGGTGAGGCCGGTGACGGAAGCGGCCCACAGGGCCAGCGAGAGGAGGGAGGTGCGGAGGTTCATAGGTTGGATGCGGACTCGGTTGGGGCAGCCCCGGGGCGGACGTTGTGTCGGCTTGGGGTGCCTAGGTGTAACGGGTGACACGGGGTTCGGGATGCATCGG
>SYDD01000343.1 GCA_005786775.1 Opitutaceae bacterium | reverse complement strand
GATGGCGGCCAACGGCCTGCGCTTCGAGCGATTCTACGCGGGCGGCCCGGTCTGCTCGCCGACCCGCGCGACCGTGATGACCGGCCGCAGCCACGACCGCACCGGCGCGATCAGCCACGGTTATCCGCTGCGCCTGCAGGAACGGACCGTCGCGCAGGGGCTGAAGGCCGCGGGGTACGTGACCGGCCACTTCGGCAAGTGGCACCTCAACGGCCACGCCGGTCCCGGCGCGCCGCTGCTGGCCGACGATCCGCGCCATCCGGGACGCTTCGGTTTCGACGAGTGGGTATCGGTCTCGAATTTCTTCGACCAGGACCCTCTGCTCAGCCGGCAGGGCAAATTCGAGGAGCAGCGCGGGGATTCCTCGGAAGTGATCGTGGCCGAGGCGATTCGGTTCCTCGAGCGCCACCGCGGCGGCGGCCGCCCGATGTTCGGCGTCATCTGGTACGGCTCGCCCCACAGCCCGTTCCGCGCCCTGGAGGCGGACCGCGCGCCCTTCGCGCACCTCGACGAGAGGTCCGCCCATCACTATGGTGAACTCGTGGCGCTGGACCGGAGCATCGGCACCCTGCGGGCGGCCCTCCGCCGGCTGGGCCTCGAGCGGGACACGCTCCTCGTCTTCTGCAGCGACAATGGCGGCCTGCCCGAGGTGAAGCCCTCCTCCGTGGGCGGCCTGCGCGGGAACAAGAGCACCCTGTTCGAGGGCGGCATCCGCGTCCCCGGCATCATCGAATGGCCGGCGGGGATCCGCGCGCGGGTCACGTCCTTCCCCGCTTGCACGATGGACCTTTTCCCCACCGTCGCGGACCTCGCGGGCGTGCCGGCCACGGCCCTGCTGCGGCCGCTCGACGGGCAGAGCCTCCGCCCGCTCTTCACCGGGGAGCCGGCGCGGCGCGAGCAGCCGATCCCCTTCCGTTACGGCCCGCGGGCGGCGTGGATCGACGGGCGGCACAAGCTGATCGCCGACGACCACGGCCGGGGCGCCGTCCAGCTCTACGACCTGGAGGCCGATCCCGCCGAGGGGCGCGACCTAGCGGCGGAGCAACCCGCCCTCGCCGCGCGGCTGCGGGAGGCCTTGCTCGCGTGGAACGCCACCGTCGAGGCGAGCATCGCGGGGCGCGATTATCCGGGCGGCCGCGTGGAGCCACCGGATCCGGGCCGGGTCAACTGGTACGAGACGCCCGGCTACGCGCCCTACTTGGAGACCTGGAAGGGCCGGTGGGAATTCGCGTCCTACCTGAACCGCGCGGCCGCGGGCGACCCCGCCGCGGCGCGTAAGAAGAAGCAGTCTCCCGCCCCACGCTAAGCCTCCTTCCTCCATGATGCGTCTCGCCCTTCACCGTGTCCTCCCGCTCCTCGCGGGTCTCCTGCTGCTGTTCCCGGTCGTCCGTGCCGCCGCGCCCGGCGCGGGACCCACGCGCCTGCCCAACGTCCTGTTCATCATCGCCGATGACCTGAACACGCTGCTCGGGGCCTACGGCGACCCGCAGGCGCGGACGCCCCACCTCGACCGCCTCGCCGCGCGCGGGGTCCGCTTCGACCGCGCGTACTGCACCTTCCCGCTCTGCGGTCCTAGCCGGAACTCGATGCTGACGGGCCTCTACCCGAACAGCTCCGGCATCTATGCCAACAGCCAGATCTTCCGGCAGACCGTGCCCCAGCAGGTCAGCCTGCCCCAGGCCTTCCGCCACCAGGGCTGGTTCGCGGCCCGCCTCGGCAAGCTCTACCACTATGGCGTCCCGAACTCCATCGGCACGGACGGCCACGACGACCCGGCCTCGTGGGAACTGGAGCTCAATCCCGCCGGCGTCGACCGCCTCGAGGAACACCCCAAGATCTTCAGCCTGACGCCGGGCTCGTTCGGCGGCACCCTGAGTTGGTACGCCTCGCCCAAGGGCGACGACCACCACACCGACGGCAAGCTGGCGGACGCCGCCGAGTGGGTCCTCGAGCGCTGCGCCAGCCGCCGGGACCGGCCCTTCTTCCTCGCCGTGGGCTTCTTCCGCCCGCACACGCCCTACGTCGCGCCCCGGCCCTACTTCAACCAGTTCCGCGAGGAGGAGATGCGCGTCGTCACCGGCGTGAAGGAGGACCAGGCGGACCTCCCGCCGGCGGCCCTCGCCAGTTACAAGCGCGAGCAGGACAACCTCACGGATCCCCTGCGGCGGCAGGCCCTCCAGGCCTATTACGCCAGCATCAGCTTCATGGACGCCCAAGTGGGGCGCGTGCTCGCGGCGCTCGACCGACTCGGCCTGGCCGACTCGACGACCCTCGTGTTCACCAGCGACCACGGCTACCTCACCGGCGAGCACGGGCTGTGGCAGAAGCAAAGCCTGTTCGAGCCGTCCGCGCGCGTGCCGCTCCTCATCGTCGCCCCCGGCGTGGGCCGCCCGGGCGCGGTCGTGCGGACCCCGGTCAGTCAGGTCGACCTTTACCCGACGCTCTGCGAACTCGCTGGGGTGGCGGCTCCCGCCAACCTGCAGGGCGAGAGCC
Source organism: Opitutaceae bacterium (assembly GCA_005786775.1). Taxonomy (GTDB): domain Bacteria; phylum Verrucomicrobiota; class Verrucomicrobiia; order Opitutales; family Opitutaceae; genus ER46. The sequence goes on along the minus strand of SYDD01000343.1, from coordinate 85 downwards.
TCGTGCCGTTGCTCAAGGATCCCGCGGCGCCCGCACGCGGCTGGGCCCTCACGCAGGTGGCGCGGGGCGGCCGTGCCGCCGGGGT
>SYDD01000055.1 GCA_005786775.1 Opitutaceae bacterium | reverse complement strand
TCGTGGAGAATCCGGACGCTCCCCGCGGGATCATCGTGGCAGTGGATGTCCTGCAGCAGGGTGTGCTGGTCACTCTGCCGCTGGAGCACTTGGAACCCGTGGATTAGGCGGATCCGGCCCAACGGTGCCCACCTACCGGAAAGCAAGCCAAGCCCAGTTCGCCACGTGGAGGGTGACCGCGGTCGCGAGGGCGGCGCCGAGGTCATCCGCCACCACGCCCCAGCCACCCGGCAATGCCTGGAGACGGCTGATGCCGAGCGGCTTCACGATGTCGTAGAACCGAAAGAGGGCGAAGCCAGCCAGCAGAACCTGCCACGCGGGGTGCGCGGCGACCAACTCACTCCAGCCGAGGAAACAGAGGGGCAACGCGATCACCTCGTCGAGTACCACGCAACCGGGGTCCGAACGTCCCAGCCGCGCCTCGGCCTCGCCGCAGAGCAGGGCGGCCAACCCCGCAGCCACGGTCGTGCCGGCGAGGAGAGCTCCCGCGCCGGCGCCACGGAAAATCACCGCGTAGGCAAGGAGGCCCGCGAGCGAACCCCAAGTCCCAGGCGCTGGCATGCGCCGGCCGAGCGGACCGAGGGTAGCGGGGCCGATTACGAGGGCGTCCGGCAAGAATCGAAGCCAACGCAAGGATTTCGCCGCCATCGCCGGATCAGTCGGACAACACGTGGCGGTGACGCCGGAAGTAGGTTAACCCCGACGTCACGGTGAGAACAGCGGAGAGGATGAAGAGGAGAATTCCAAGCAGCCAGACGCCCGTGAGCCAGTGCCGGTCTTGCCCGCCGTAGACCTCGCCAAAGTCCTGAGCGAGCATCCGTGCGCCCATCAGCCAGCCGATGGCATTGAGTTGCACAAAGGTCTTCACCTTGCCGCCGGTGTCAGCCTCCACCACTTGGCCCTTGGTCGCCGCGACCATCCGTAAACCGGAGACCGCGAATTCGCGGCACAGGATGCAGAGTAAAAGGAGCATCGCGGCGAGGTTATAGCCCGCGAAGTAATCCCCATTCACCAGCGCGATCATCACCCCAATGACGAGCACCTTGTCGATCACGCTATCCATGAACCGGCCGAAGGCCGAGACGATGCCGCGGGCGCGGGCGATCTTGCCGTCGAGCCAATCCGTCAAGGCGGCGATGATGAAGAGCCAGAACGCGAGGGTGGCCGACCAAGGAAACCGGGCATACATCAACCCGACGACCGCGAACATCAACGGGATGCGCGAGAGCGTCAGGAGGTTAGGCAGATTCATGGACGACAAAGAGGAAATTGGCGCCGGGCCGGAGGTGGCAAGCGCGGAGGGACCAGACGCCGCACGGCGCCGCGGGTTTCCGAAAATTCCGGCGCGGCGCCGGGCTTAGAGGCTGACCTTGATCCCGCGGCGTAGGTAGGTAGGCACGTCGAGGTCCTGGCCGTCGAAGAGGTTGCGCTCCGAGCGTTCGAACTGCCCGCGGGTCTCGATCTCGCCAAACCCGAACTCCTCCTGGGCCACCGCGGCACCGTGGGCAAGGGATGGAGCCGGGGAAGACGCTGCCGCAGCGGGGTCAGCGGGGGCCGCCACGGGCTCTCGGCCCAGGGCGGCGGCGCCCTTGGGCCGGGCCGGCGCAGCGGGGCGGCGGGCGCTGACGTTGCGGCCGCCGAGGTCACTGGTGCCTACCACGCAGAGCTCTACCCGGCCCGCGAGATTCTCGTCGATCACCGCCCCCATAATCACGTGAGAATCGCGGCCAAACTGGTCGGTAATCGCGGTCATCACCTCGTTGACACGGGGCAGCGTGAGGTCGGGGCCGCCGACGATGTTAACTAAAAGGCGATCGGCGCGGCGGGAGAAATCCGGGGTTTGGAGCAGCGGGCACTGCCGGAGGCTGGCAAGCGCGTCGGCGACCGCGTTCTCGCCGGCCCCCTCCCCCAGCCCGAAGAGCGTCTTCCCCCCGCGCTGCTGGAAGGCCTGGCGGAGCGTGGCAAAGTCGAGGTTGATAAGTCCGGTGCGGAACAGCATCGCCCAGAGGGAGCGGACCCCGCGGGCGATCCAGTCGTCCGCACGAGCGAAAGCATCGAGCACCGTCTCGTTTTCTCCGGCGGCCTGGAGCAGGACGTCGTTGGGCAGGGGGATCACCGCGTCGCAGGAGGCGCGGAGGGCACGCAACCCGTCCTCCGCCTGCTTGAGGCGACGACCGCCCTCGAAGCTAAAAGGAAGCGTGACGAAGGCGATGACGAGGGCTCCCGCCTCGGCGGCGATCTCGGCCACGATCGGGGAGGCGCCGCTACCGGTGCCCCCGCCCATCCCAGTTACGAGGAACACCAGATCGCAGTCCTTCACCACGGCGGCGATTTTTTCTCGGTCGGACTCGGCGGCCTCGCGGCCGCGTTCCGGGTCACCGCCGGCGCCGAGGCCGCGAGTGACGGTCATCCCGAGCAGGACTTTTTCTTGGACGGGGGAGCTGGCGAGGGCTTGGTGGTCGGTATTGAGCACCGCGAGACGGAGGCGCTCGAGGTTCTCCATCTTGAGGCGGTCAACGGCATTCGCGCCGGCGCCGCCGACCCCGACTAGCTTGATGGCAATGCCGCGGTCCGAAAGCAGGGGCTGCTCGAGGGGAAGTTCGTTGAGGTTCATCGGCGCGCGGGTCAGTCGGCGAAGAGGCGGCGAACCCCGGCGAAGAGGCTGTTCCGGGCACGAGCGGGGGCCCGACGCTCGGAGTGGTGGATGATGCCGTAGTACAGCAGTCCCAGCGCAGTGTGGTAACCCGGGTCGCGGAGGTTTGGGCTGATCCAGCCGGGAGCCTCCCCGAGGTGGGCGGGGACCCCGAAGACGCGGCCAGCGGCGGCGGCAAGACCGGGGAGCTTGGCGGCGCCCCCGGTGAGTACCACGCCGGCGGCGCAAGTCTCCGGGGAGAAGGCGACGCCGAGGCGCTTGCGCACGACTTGGAGGATCTCCTCGGTGCGAGCGGCGGTGACCTGCTCAATGGCAAGCTGGGGGAACTGGCGATCGCCAATGGCGAAATTCCCGTCGAGCCAGACCTTGGCCGCGCGGTCGCGGGCTTGGACCTCAGCGCGGCCGTGGCGGAGTTTGAGCTTCTCGGCCTGCGGCGCGGTGAGGCGGAGGGCGACGGCGAGGTCGTTGGTGACGTGCTCGCCGCCCACCGCGACTACCCCGGTGGTGTGGGGAGAACCGTCGCGGTAGAGGGCGAAATCGGTCGTACCCGCGCCGAGATCGATCACGAGTACCCCGTGTTGGCGCTCCTCGGGAGAGGTGACCATGTGGCCCGAGGCGAGGCTAGAAAGGACCAGCTCCTCGACCTTCAGGTTGAAGCCTTGGATCACGTGAATCAGGTCGGCGAGCCGCTGCTCCTGGCCGTGGACGGTCCAGTAGCCGACCTCAAGCCGGTGGCCAACGAGGTCGAGGGGGCTACCGGGGACCAGGCGGCCGTCGACGCGGAAGGGGCGGCGGATGTGGTGGACGACGGAGCGACCGAGGGGCAGCTGCTTGGCCTTGGCGAGCTCGCAGACCGTGGCGACGTCACCCGCCTCGACGAGGTTGTCCGAGGCTTTCACATTCACGGCCGCCTCGTTATAGAAACCCTCTAGGTGGCTGCCGCTCTGAGCCAGGAAAACACCCCCGATGCGTTCGCCGGCGTCCCGCTCAGCTTGTTCGAGGGCGGCGTGCGTGCAGTCGCTGGCGGCGCGGTAGTCAACCACGGCCCCCTTGATGATCCCACGGGCGGGCACTTCGGCGCGACTGATAATGGCGAGTTCCTTGCCGGAGTACTCGCCGACAATGACGGTGACCTTGGAGGTGCCGATCTCGACGGCACCGATGTGGTAGGGGCGTGAGCTCAAGGGAGATTCAGCGCTGCGGGAAGGAATCGAGGGAGAAGCGGCCGGGCGCGGGCGAAGGCGGGCGCGGAGAGGCCGCGCTTTCCCCCGGCGGCGTAACCATCACCGGCACGTTGCGCCCAAGGGTCAAGTCGATGCGCGCGTGCGCGCCAGGTTCGCGGCGCAGGCGGGAGGCGAGGTAGTCGAGCGTCGCCAGTTGCACGAAGAAGTCGCGGGCGGCGCTGAAGACCACCGTCGCACCGTCCCGGGTCTGGACCTCGATCTCCCGGTCGGAGGCGAGCCGCGCAAGGGAGAGGGAAGTCCAGCTACGGTACAAAGGCATCGCCGCGTACTGAGCGTCCGCCAGCAGTTGGGCGACGGCCGCCATTCCCGGGATCGGACGGAAGCCGTCTCCGGCGGGATGAAGCGCGAGGCCGGATAGCCAAGGGAGCGAGGCGAGCGCCGCTGGATCTTGGTTCACCCCGGGAAACACGACCCCGTCGGAAGCGACGAGCAGGTCGCGCGCCTCGCCGTTGCGCTCAACGCGGATCCGCGCGACCGGGGAGCGTTCCGCGAGGCGGACGGCGAGTGTGTCAGGGAACTGCCGGGTGAGCGTGGCGGAGACGACCTGGGGATCCGCGAGCAGGCGGCCGCGGAGGGCCTCGAGGTCCAGTTCCACCAGCGTGGCCGTGGGCGGCAGCGCGAGCGTGCGGCGGAGCCATTCGAGGTCGAGCACACCGCCGGCGGTGGTCGCAAGTTCGAGGCGGCGGAGCGGGACCGAGCGGGCCACGTCGGGCACCCGACCCGGATCGCGGCTGAGAGCGCCGGCGGTAAACCAGGCGAGGCCGCCCAGGCCGGCCATGGCCCCGGTCAGCAGCAGGACGCGCAGGGTCTGCAGGAGCCGGCGCCAGCGGCCGCCCCGCGACATTACGCGCGTACTCGCCGGCTGGGGAATATCCCGCCAACTGCGGATACCATCGGGATCTGGGAGCGCGCGCGCCATCTTTAGCCGGCGCCTCGTCGGGCGGCGAAGCGCCGCCGGGCAGGCGCCACTAGGGCCGGGACCAAGGCAGTGAAATCAAAGCCCGTGCACCGAGCGCTCATCGGTAGGAGGCTGGTCTCCTTCATCCCGGGCAGGGTGTTGATCTCAAGGAGACAAGGGCCCGCGGTCTCCAAAATGAAATCTACGCGGGCGTAGTCGCGGCAGCCGCAGGCCGCGAAGGCCGTCTCAGCCGCCCGCTGGACCGCGGCGGTCTGGTCCGCGGCGAGGGGGGCAGGCGCGAAGTATTCCGTCATCCCGCGCGTGTACTTGCTCGTGAAATCGTACACGCCCGAACGAGGCCGGATCTCGACGACTCCGAGCGCGCGACCCTCAAGGACACCGACGGAAAGTTCCCGCCCGGAGAGACGCCGCTCTGCCAGCCAAGACCCCGCGGTGATGCCCGCCAGCGCCGCGGCGATCGCGTCCGGGCCTTCGGGTAGGCTGAGCCCAACGCTGCTGCCCTCGGCGTTGGGCTTGAGCACCACGCGCGGGCCGAGGCGAGCGACCAAGTCGGCGGCGGAGGGACGCTCGTCCGCCCGGAAGCTCATTCCCTCCGCCACCCGAACTCCGGCCGCGGCAGCGCGGGCTTTGGTGGCGGACTTATCCATGGTCAGCTCGCTGGCTGCCGCATCGCAACCGGCGTACTCGATCCCGGCCGCGTCGAGCAGCCGCTGCATCCCTCCGTCCTCGCCAAACGTGCCGTGGAGCGTGGAGAAGACGACGTCGCGGGCCGGATCGAGACCCGGAGGCAGGGCGGCGGTGGTGACCTGGAGGAGGCGGGTGGGAAAGGCACGGGCGAGCGCAAGGGCGCTGGCGCGGCCGGAGCCGAGCGAGACCTCGCGTTCAGCGGAAATGCCGCCGGCCAGTACGGTGATGATCGGCGCGTTCACAGGTATTCCTCCCACCGGCGACCGAAAAGCAGCACCTCGGGCTGCAATTCAACCCCCTTTTGCGCGTACACCGCCGCACGCACCCGCCGAACGAGCGCGAGCACCTCAGCGGCCGTCGCGCCGCCGTGGTTGACGATGAAATTGGCGTGGACCGGCGAGACCTCGGCGGCGCCCTCGCGCAGCCCCTTTAGGCCACACTGGTCGATCAGGCGCCCGGCGGAGTCGCCCGGCGGGTTTTTGAACATGCAGCCCGCGCTAGCCTCCCGCGGCTGGGATTCTTGGCGTTTGCGACGATAGACGTCGATCTGACGGACAATCTCTTCCGCCGGCGTGGCCGCCGTGGCGCCGGAACGAAGCTGGGCCCCGAGGGCAATCGCATCCCCCAGCTCGCGGCAGTGGCGGTAATCAACGTGGAAAGCGGCGCGCGGCAGGCGGACGACCTCACCCTCAGCGGACATTAGCTCCACCTCCTCGACCCGATCGAACATCCAGCCACCCATCGCGCCCGCGTTCATCCGTAGCGCTCCGCCGACAGTGCCGGGAATGCCCTCGAGGAACTCGAAGCCCGCCAGACCGGCCTTGGTCGCGAGGCCGCAAAGCTGCTTCAGCCGCAGCCCGGCACCGGTCCAGACGGTGCCATCACCGTTAGGCGTGAAGGCCGACCACGTAGAGCCTTCGAGGGCGATTACGGCGCCGTCTACGCCCTCGTCGGGCACAAGGAGGTTAGAACCGCGGCCCAATGGGAGGAAAGGTACGCCGGCCGCGCGGAGAAAGCGGAGCGCGGAGGCGAGCGCGGCGGCATCGGCGGGCTCGAGGAAAAGGCGGGACGCGCCCCCGACCCGCAGCGTGGTGCGGGGGCCCAAGGGCTCCTCGCGCCGGACCCGAGACGCGCCGCCCATCGCGGCGGCTAAGGCGACGGCGAGAGCGTCCCAATCGCGGGCGGGCCCAGAGTAGGAGACGATGGGCATCAGGCGGCGGCCGCGGCGGCGGAAGGTGACGGCGCGGAGGTGGCAAGCGCCTCAAGGTCGGGGAGGATCTCCTCCCAGCGGAGGGCGGAATCCGCAGCGGCAAGCCGCCGGCCGTATTCCGCCAGGGTGTTCGGATCGGACAGGAGCTGGAGTACTCGGGGCAGGAGCGCGCCGAGGCCCGTCTGCGGGAAAACCTCGCCGCCCCCAAGGCAGGCGAAGTGATCTGCGTTGGCCGCTTGGTGGTTGTCCGCCGCCTGAGGAAAGGGCACGAGGAGCGCGGGGGTCCGGCAACGGATCAATTCTGCAAGGGTGCCAGCTCCGGCGCGGGAGACGACAAGATCTGCGGCCGAGAGGAGTGCGGCCATCTGATCGCAAAACGGCAGGAAGATGGCCTTCGGCCGCCCGGTGGGGAGCAACTCGACGCCTGCCTCCTTCCCGGGGCCGGTGACGACCGCCAATTGGACTCCGCCTGCGGCGAGGGCGGCGCGATGCCCAGTGGCCCACGCATTGAGGGCAGAGGCGCCCTGGCTGCCGCCGAGCACAACGAGCAGCGGGCTGGCGTCATCGAAGCCCCAGCGGGCCCGGGCGGCGGCGCGGGGGAGGCGCTGGATTTCGCGCCGCACCGGCATCGCGGCGGCGCGGACGACGACCGGATTCAGCGCGGGCAGGTCGACGCCGGGCGGCAAATACACGCGGCGCGCCACGCGGCCGAGCAACCGCACGGCGCGCCCAGGAACACGGTTAGACTCGTGGAGGGCAGCGGGGATACCCCGGAGCCGAGCAATGAGGAGGGCCGGCGCGCTGGTGAACCCGCCGAAGCCGACGACAACGTCTGGGAGTTCCTGTCGAAAGATGCCAAGGCAAAAGGACAGCGCCCGCAGCTGGGAACCCACAAAGCGCACGAACGTGATCGGATTGGTCCCGAGGCCGGCGCCGGGCATCGCCGCGAACCGGAGCTCCGGGTACCGTGCCCCGAGGCGGGCGTCCACCTGCTTGCGGCTGATCAGGATCAGGCAGTGGTGCCCGCGCTCCCCCAGGGCCTCGGCGAGGGCGATGCCCGGCGCCAAGTGTCCGCCGGTGCCACCGGCCGCGATCAGGAACCGACTCACGTGCGGACCTCCCGCATCGCACCCGCACCAGCCGGCAGGCCCGCGCGGCCCCACCGGCGCTGGCTGTTGAGAATGATCCCGAGCAGCAGCCCCATGAGCAAAAGGTTCGAGAGCCCAGCGCTAATAAACGGCAGCGACATCCCCTTGGTCGGCAGCACGGCCGTCACGACCCCCACGTTGATGATTGCTTGGACGCAAATCAGGAGGAGGCTGCCGAGGACGAGGAGAAAGTGGAACAAGCTCGGCGCGCGCCGCAGGTGGACCAGCCCGGCGATGAGGATGACCGTGAAGCACAGCACGACGGCGAGGGTGAAAAAAAGCCCCAGCTCCTCGCCCACAACGGAGAAGATATAATCAGTATGGGCCTCCGGGAGGTAGCTGAGTTGCTGGCGCCCCTGGCCTAGGCCGGCCCCTTCGACCCCGCCGGCGGCGAACGCGGCCAGACCCTGGCGTAGCTGGTAAGATTTCTCTTCACTCAAGAACTCCGTCATCCGGCGCAGCCGGTTCGGATTCTGGATCACGGCGATGGTGAATACCACGGACACCGCGAGGAAGGCGGGCACGAGGTACCTCCAGCGCGCGCCGGCAAGGAACATTAGCACCAGGCCGACGGCGACCATCAGGGCAGAAACGCCGAAATCCGGCTCCAGGAGAGTGAGCAGCGCGAAGGCGCCGATAATTCCACCCGGGTAAACAAAGCCACGCTTGAACTCGGCGATGCGCGTTTGGTTCAGGGCCAAGTAGTGCGCGAGGCAAAAGACGAGACCGAGCTTGGCAAATTCCGACACCTGAAAACGGAAGGATCCGTAGCCCAGCCAGCGACGACTACCATTAACGCTAATCCCGACAACCAGCACCAACGCGAGCAGTACCAGACAGGCACCCCCGATCCACCAAGCGTAGCGGCGGAGGTAATCGAGGTTTAGCCGGCTCGCCACAAAGCAGAGGACGGCAGCGGCCGCCAGGCCGACCAGCTGCTTGTTCAAGTAAAAGTAAGGCCCCTTCTTGAAACCCGCGCTAGCGCTGAAAAGGATGGTAAGCCCGAGCGCGACGAGCGCCAAGGCGCAGAGCAGGATGATGTTCGCCGGGTTGACCAGCGAAGCCGCGCGTGCGCGGCGGGTGACGGTGGTCTGAGCGGATACGACCACGCCGGGGGCTCAGAGTTTCGGGGCCGGGCTGACCGGTCCGTCATCGATGCGGATCACGGGGACGGCCGACGTCGGCGCGGGCTCGATCGTCAGCACCGGCACGCTCAGCGACGTCGCCGGCGCGAGGGCCGCAGCGGCGCCGGGCGCAGGGGCCACCGTGGAAGTCGCCGGAGCCTTGGCCGCCTTGCCGTTCACGGCCTGCCAGCCGGGAATAATCAATTCCGTACCGGCCCGGATGCGGGCCGGATCCGTGATGCGGTTGGCCACTGCGATCTCCGCCTGTCGAACCCCGTAGTTGCGGGCGATCACGCCGAGCGTCTCTCCGCTCTGGACGACGTGCCGGACCCCATCCCCGGTGAGCTTCGGGGCCGGCGCGGGCTCGGCCGCTTTCGGGGTAGCGACCCCACCCGTAGAGGGCGCGCCCGGAGCGACCGGCGCGGACTTGGAAGGAATGACCAGTTTGCGGCCCGGCTGGAGTGCAGCGTTCGCCGCCAGGCCGTTGGCCGCGGTAAGATCCGAGACCACGAGTTTGTGCCGCCGGGCGATCGTCCAGAGACTGTCCCCCGGTCGCACTACGTAGGTCGCGGCCGGCGTGACCTCGGCGACCTTCTCGGCAGCTAGGGCGCCGGCTACCGGTGTGCCCGGGCGCGTGGGCACGAACCGGACCGTGGCGGGGGAAACGTCCGCGGGATCCGGGGCCCCGCTCGCCATCGCGCCGGCGGGCGGCGGCGTCACCGGCGGGTTCACCGGACGGACGGACTCCGGCGGAGAAGTGTAAACGGACGCGCCCGCGGACGGGGCAGGGCCCGGCGGGGGCGGAGGAGCGTCCGCGGAACGCAACACCGTGTCGCTCGGTACGGGCGGCGCCTTGACGGCCGTGCTGCAGCCTGGATTAGCGAGGATGACGAGGAGCGCGAGGGCGTGGACGCCCGCGACGAGGCCGAAGACCCGGAGCAGTTTCATAAGGAGCGGAGTTGCCGGTAGCAGGGCAGGAAGGAACGGCGTTGAACAGCCCGAGGTGAGGGGCAACGCAGCGCGAGCGCAAGCGGTACCCTCAGGCGAGGCCATCCAAGGCAGGCGGCGTACCGGGGTGCGAGGGGCGCGGGAAGCAGGGAAGAGGCCGGGGGCATCGATTTAGCGGAGTTTGAGGGTGGCTAGGCTGGCGAGCGCGCAGCCCAAGGATAGGATCCAAAAGCGCAGCACGACCTTGGTCTCGGGCCAGCCGCGCTTCTGAAAATGATGGTGGATCGGAGCCATCAGGAAAAAGCGCCGACCCTCGCCGTAGCGCCAGCGGGTGGCCTTGAACCACCCCACCTGAATGATCACCGAGAGCGCCTCCGCCACGAAGACGCCGCCCGCGATGACAAGCGTCACGGGCTGGTGAATCATGAAGGCCATAATCCCGAGCAAGCCTCCGAGCGCGAGCGATCCAGTGTCGCCCATGAAGACTTCGGCCGGGTGCGAGTTGTACCAGAGGAAGGCCATGCAGCCGCCGATGAGGGCACCGCAGATGACCGTGAGCTCGCCGGTGCCGGGCACGTGGCTGATGAGCAGGTACTCGGAGAGGAACACGTGGTCGGCCAGATAGGCCATCACCGCGAAGACGAGGGCTACCGTGATCGTGCAGCCAGTCGCCAGCCCGTCGAGACCGTCGGTAAGATTGATGGCGTTACTGAAACCCACTACCCACAAGTAGAGCAGGAGGAGCAGCAGCCACCAGGGCATCGAGGGGATGACGGCTTGCTTCACGAACGGCACCCAGAACTCGCGGATCTTCCCGGCGCTCAGCGGGTGCCAGAATAGCAGCGCCAGCGCCAGTAGCGTGGCCCCGCTTTGCCAGGCGATCTTCTCCCAGCCCGAGATGCCGTCGCGGCTGCGGCGCCGGACCTTGAGGAGATCATCCCGAAAGCCCGGAATGGTGAGCGCCGCGTAGACCATCAGAGTGACCAGCACCCAGATATTGGGCGCGGCCCACAACAGCCCGCTGATGAGGACGGGGAGGCAGATAATCAGGCCCCCCATCGCTGGGGTGTGCTTCTTGTCGAAGTAGGTCGATCCCAGAGCGCCCGTGCGGTCGTCGATATAACCCTGCCCGAACTTCCACGCCCGGAACACGCGGATCAATCGCGGCCCAAGGAGGAAGCCGAGCCACAGCGCCGTGACCGCCGCGAGCATCGTACGAACGGTGATCGACCCAAACAGGCGCAGCGGACCGAAGTAGTCCTCGTACTGGGCTAGGTAGCTAAGCATGGGCGTCCCCCTCCCCCACCGGCAACACGCCCTCGAGGGCATAGCGTCGGCTGCCCTTCAGCAGCACCGCGCCCGGCCAAGCGGCAAACTCCGCCGCCGCCGCGTTCAAGGACGCCAATACGGCGCCACTTCCCGACATCGTCCCGGTGGCGCCTAAACCTTCGATCACCGCCGCCGCCTCGGTACCAAGCACGCGCACCCGGTCGCCCGACCGCAGCAGCGGGGCCAGCCGCGCGCCGAGCTCGCGATGATGCCGGCCAGCCTCGACGCCAAGCTCCTCCATGCAACCGAGGAGGTACAGGCGAGGCTGCGCCACCGGCGCTTGGGCGGTAAAACCGGCAAATGCGTCCGCCATCGAAGCTGGGTTCGCGTTGTAGCAATCGAGGTAGACGAAGCGGCCGCCGATCTCACGGACTTCGGCTCGGAGGCGGGCCGGCAGCCACGTCGCGAGCCGGGCAGCCAGATCCGCGTCTGATACGCCAAGTTGACGAGCGATCGTAAGCGCGAGGGCCGCGTTGCGGGCGAGTCCCGGGGTGACCGCGCGGCAGCGGAACTCGGCCGCGGGCGCGCCGCCCCCTGCCAGCCGCAGGAGCGTGCCCGTGGGTCCGCTCCCATGCGTGCACACAACCCGTTCCGGGCCAGGTTCTCCGCCGGGAGCCACCACGATTCGGCGACCCGATAAGGCGGCGAAGGCGGGCCAGGCCGCAACTTCCTCCGGAAAAACCATCAGCCCACCGGGCCGGACCGCCGCGGGCAGGCGCGACTTCTCGCGGGCCACCCCCTCGAGACCGCCCAGTTCCTGCAAGTGAGCCGGCCCGACCAACGTAATGACGGCAATGTCCGGCTCGATCATCTTGGCCAGCCGGTCCATCTCCCCGGGCAGGCTAATCCCCGCCTCAATCACGGCCAGCCGGTCGCGGGCTGGGTCGAGCCGGGTGAGCGTGAGGGGCACACCGAGTTCGTTGTTGAAATTACCCTCGGTGGCGGCGACGCCGCGCGCCGCGGCACCGAGGAGGAGGGCGAGCAGGTCCTTGGTCGAGGTCTTGCCCGCACTCCCGGAAATTCCCACGACTGGCCCAGTAAACCGCCGTCGGTGCTCCCGCGCGATCACCTGCCAAGCCCGCAGCGGGTCGCCCACTACGAGCTGCGGGAGACCGGCGTCCGCGCGCGGCCGGGAGACCAGGGCGGCCGCCGCTCCCCCCGCGGCCGCCGCGGGTAGAAAATCGTGCCCATCCCGCTGCGTGCCCGGCAAGGCCACGAAGACGCTGCCCGGCCCGAGACGTCGGGAATCAAAGTGGAAGCCCACGAGACTCGCCGAAGGCGACCGCGTCCAGCGTCCACCGGTCCACGCCGCCAATTCTGCAGGGTTGAACCCGCCGCTCACAGCCCCGACCTCCCCCGCGCCCATTCGCGTACTAGCCCGCGATCGTCACACGGCACGGCAACCCGCTCGATGCGCTGAAAAGCCGCCGCGCCGCGACCCGCGATAACAACGGCATCACCCGGGCGGGCCCAATCCAAAGCCGCGGCCACGGCGACCCGACGATCCGGCACGCAGCGAATGGCTCCGGGGTTCGCGGTACCGCGCAGCATATCGCGCAGGATCTCCTCCAGGGGTTCGCCCCAAGAATCAGCCGCCGTAAGCATTACGAGCTCCGCCCCCTGCTCGCCGACCCGCGTCAAGGTCGGACGGGGCGCCGGGTCGCACTCACCGGGACAACCCAACACCAGCGCCACGCGACCGGGAGTGAGCGCGCGCACCAAGCTGAGAAAATACGCCAGCCGTTCCGGCCGGTCCGCCGCGTCGACCCACACCTCGAAGCCGCCAGGCACCGCGACCGGTTCGCCCCGGCCGGGCACGGGCGGCAACCGCCCAAGGCGCGCCGCAACGGTGGCCGTTGACACGCCCCGCTCTATCGCGGCCCGAACGGCCAACTCTAAGTTGACCCCTACGCCCCGGAGGCGCTCCGGGATCGGGGCCGTGCAGTCCGCCACCCCACGTAAACGGAGACTTCGGGACGGCGCCGGAATTCCCACTCCAGCCTCCGATGCCGCCACCCGCAGATCGAGTCGCGAGGCCCACGCCGTATCCGCCAGCCACCCGGCCTCCGCGGGGCAGGACGGGAGCTCAATCACCGCGCCGGTGCAGCCCGCATCGCGCATCTGAGCCAGCACTGCGTGAAACGCGAGCGGGCAGGCGGCGCTAGCCGGCAGGACGCGGGAACCGAGATCGTGGTGAACGGAGCTGATCAGACCCAGTTCCGCTGGCGTGCCCAGCAGGCCGCGCAGCAGGTGGGCGACAGTGGTCTTACCGTGATCGCCCTCCACCGCATGGAGGCGTAGGGCGACGTCCGGGTGCCGAAAGAAGCGGCGAGCGACCCCCGCGAGCGCGCGAAGCGGATCAGGCACCTGGATGACCGTAAGGCCACGGCCCAACGCGACGCGGGGCCGACGGGGGCTTACGACCGCAATCGCTCCGCGGGATACCGCCTCGTCGAGCCCGGACCGCAGATCCCCCGCTGGCGCCACATCAAAGAAGACGCTGCCCATCACTACCTGTCGGGCATCCGCGGCAAGGCCCGCGATTGGACGATCCAGCGGACCGACCGACGCGAAGCGCTGCTCGGGCGTGAGTAGGTCGCCCAGACGCGCGCGCCCAGCCGCGGCGCGGGCGGGTGGCGGCACCCGGCGAGCGAGGCCGGAGGGGGGCGTGAGCAGGAGACCACTCATCGAGCGTTCCCCTCGCGCCGGGCGACCAGCAAAGCCGGGACGACCGCCGCGCTTGCACGGATGTCGAGGATGGGAATTAGGCGCTCGCCGATCCGCTTGAACGAGGGTGCGGCGACCGTGCGGCCATAAGCCACGCCGCCTGGCGCCTTGTGGTCGGCATCATCCACGATCACGGTAATTACGACCTTCGGCCGAACCGCAGGAAAAAAGCCGGAAAACGACGCGATGTGGTGCTTCTTGGACCACTGGCCATCCACGAACTTCTGGGAGGTACCGGTTTTGCCCGCTACGTCGAACCCCGTAATCGAGGCCTCGAGCGCCGTACCGCCCTTGCGGGTAACCCCGACCAACATCGCCGCGACCTGGGCAGCGGTACGCGGCGAGACCGCCCGTCCAATCTCCGTGCGGCCGTAGCGGTAGACCGTGTCGTTCGCGGAATCCCGGATCTCGCGGATCACCTGCGGCCGCAGCAGGACGCCGCCGGCGGCGATCACCGACATCGCCTGGTGCATCTGCAACACCGTGGAGGAGACCGAATGCCCCATCGGGATGCGGGTGATGTCGATCGGGTACCAGCGCTGGTGAGGGTGCAGAATGCCCGCGACCTCGCCGCCAACCGGGAATCCGAGCTTCGCGCCGAAGCCGAAAGCGCGCGCGTACCGCTCGAGCCGTTCCTCACCCAGCATGATCCCCAGCTGCGCAGCCCCGCGGTTGCTGGAGTGGCTCAGGATCTCCGCGATCGTGAGATTACCCATCTTGTGGTCCTCGGCCGGCAGCGAGAGCATCCGTCCGCGGTGCGCCACTCGATCGACCGTACAGTCGAGGACGGTCAGCGGGGTCACCAGCCGCTCTTCAAGGGCCCCCGCTGCGGGCACGATTTTGAAAACCGAACCCGGATCATAAATGTCCGCGACGGCCGCATTCTTCATCCGCGCCTCCTCTGCCTTTGGTACGCGGTTGAATTCGTTCAGGTTAAAAGAAGGGTAGTTCGCGAGCGCTAGCACGAACCCGTCGAGGTCACTAACCACGATCGAGGCCTTGCGGGGCTCAAAGCGGGCCGCGAGCTGCGCAAGCTCCTGCTCGACGATGTCCTGCACCGTGGAATCGATGGACAGTACGACGCTGTACCCGTCGCGGCGCGGCACCTCGCGGGAGGCGAACTGGGGCAGTTCCCGGTTGCGCCCGTCGCGCTCCCCCACCCGCCAACCCTGCTGGCCCCGCAGGTAAAAGTCCGCGTACGCCTCGATCCCGGCCGCCGCCTGGTGCTCGCGGTTCACGTAACCGATCACATGTGCCGCAAGCTCATTGCTCGGATAGACCCGACGGTAATGCCGGATCCCATAGACGCCCCGGATGTCGAGCCGACGGACCCGCTCGTAGAGGGACTCGGAGACATCTTCCCGCAACTTGACCCAAGTGATCGGCCGCTGCTCCTCCTCGCTCCCGTGGGCCGTGGGCAGCGCGAACGGAACGGGAGTCTCCCCAGCATCGTCGGTCTCTTCGCCCCGGACGCCACCGCGCCGGAAACGAGGCTGGAAACGCTCGCGGAGTTCGCTCTCCGGCAACTCGATCAGCGCCGCCAGTTCGGCCCACTTCCGCTCGTCCCGCGGCAGCAACGAATGCGGGTCCACCCCAAGCAAGATCTCAGACCGGCTGGTCGCGAGGCGGGCGCCGCGAGCGTCAAGAATGTCCCCGCGCCGGGCAGCCTCCGGAATCAGCATCGGTCGGACCTTGGCGAGCGGCTTGAGTAGGGCCTCGCGGTCAACGACGTGCAGCCAGACCAACCGCACGCCCAGCGCCGCTTGGCACAGCAGCAGAATGCCGCCGATCAGGACCATCCGGCCACTGGAGGCGAAGCCCTTCGACATCGCTCAGAACCCCGGCAGGGTAATCCGTAGCGCGGCCGCGGGCACCGGCCCGTCGGTCAGTACTCCTGCATTGGCACGGCGCGCGAGGCGCTCGACCACGTTGTCCGTCACGTGCACGACCGGAATCTGGTTCACCGGCACGAGTCCAAGGCCGAGCGCGGAATTGAGGTGCCGGAGCTTGTCCGAAGCCTGCTCCGTCTCGATCTGGGTGCGCGTCTCGTCCACCAGCCGGTCGTAGCGCGCGATCTGCGCCGCGAGATCACGGTTGGCCTTGGCGGTGGCGGAAATCTGGTGCCGCATCCAGACGGTGACCAGTCCGACGGACCCGCCGAGGCCGATCGTGACGAGGAGCCAGACTAGCAGCTGGTTGACGAAGGCGGAGGTATCTTTTCTCACGGCGTAAAATCAGAGGCGGCGCACGGCGCGAAGTTTCGCGGAACGGCTGCGCGGATTAGCGGCGATTTCGTCGTCCGTCGGCGTGATCGGCCGGCGCGTCAACGGCTCGGCCCGGATCGTGCGCAGATCCTGCGGCGTAGCATCGTCCGCACTCTCGGGCTGCCCGCACATCCGGCGGCAAAACTGCTTCACCGGCCGGTCCTCGAGAGAATGGAAGCTGATGATCGCGAGCACGCCGCTAGGGGCGAGGCGGGCGAAGGCCTCGGGCAGCGCGCGCTCCAAGGCGCCGGTCTCGTCATTGACCGCCATCCGAATTCCTTGGAAGGAACGGGTGGCCGGATGGATTCGCGACGCATGCCGCACCGGGGTGGGAATGGCGTCCGCGATGAGCGCGGCGAGGGAGCTCGTGCGAGCTAGCAACCCCGAACCCCGCGCGGCGCGCAATGAGCGCACGACCCGGCGCCACTGCGGCTCTTCGCCGAGGTCGCGGACCGCCCGCACCAGCATCTCTTCGGTGGCCGTTTCTAGCCAGAGGCTGGCCGGCACCCCGGCGCGCGGGTCCATCCGCATGTCCGCCGGGGCGTCCTGCCGGAAAGAGAAGCCGCGTGCGGCGTCATCGAGCTGAAACGAGGAAACCCCGAGGTCAAAAACGATGCCCTGAAAGCCAGAGGGCGTGAGTTCCCGCAGCCGGCCGAAGTCGAGATCGAGCAGCTCGAGGGCGCCTGGGAAATCGCGCAACAGGGGTTCGGCGCGTTCCCGCGCGGCGGGATCGCGGTCCAACGCCACGACCTGCACTCCGGGCGCCGCAGCCAACAGGGCGCGCGTGTGGCCGCCGCCACCGAAGGTGCAGTCGAGGAAGCGATCCCCGGGGCGCGGCGCGAGTAGCGCCAACACCTCGCGGAGCAGGACGGGGTGGTGTCCGGGGGAAATCACCGTGGGGGCAGGTTCAACGTCCGCGCTTGGCATTGCCGCCTCCTCTCCCCGCCGGCGCCGACCGCGCCAGCATCCGTAGCCGTAGGATCGCGCGCCGGCGCGGGCGTGCCGGACCCGGGAGCAGCGGGGGTCGGGGTGCAGCGGCGGGATGGGCTGGCAGCGGGCGGCGCATCTTAGATGTCCATTTGGCGCATCAAATCGCCGAAGTGCTCGCCCGCCGCGCGCGCCTCCTCCTGCTGCCAGCGCGCCGGGGTGTAGATGTTGAACTTGGTAAGCGTACCCACCAGCACTGCCTCGCGTTCAATCCCCGCGTGCCGCAGCAGTTCGGCGGAGAGCCCGATGCGGCCGGCCTTGTCGAAGGAGAAGTCCTGCGTTTGGGAAAAGAACCGCGCGGCGAAAGCCTGCGCCTTCGCATCGCTCATCTTCATCCCGGAGATCTTGGCGTGCAGCACCTCAACTTCCCGCGGCGGGAGCACGGCGATGTAACCGTCCGGATGGGGCGTAGCCAAAAACCGATCCTCCGCCGCGTGGGCTTGGCGCCACGCGGACGGCAGCGTCAACCGACCCTTGTCGTCCAAGGAATGCCGGAAGAGCCCGGTATAGAAGGTGTTGCCCGCAAGTGCCACGAAAGGAGGGAAAAATGCAAAATCAGGGCGAATTGCCCCAAACTGCCCCATTTCAACCCACCTTCTCCCACTTTGGTCAAGTCTTTCCCCACCAGAACCCCACAGAAGTTATTCACTTACTCACATTCGGTGGCTGGCAGCGCCCGGCGGTTCACTCCTTGGGAAGTCGGTTTGCCGTTTGCCTTCGGCTCCGCCGGCGTTTCGGTCGACTCGTGCGCACGCCGGTCAACATCCAGCTCATCGGGGACGAGGTCGCGATCGCCTGGGACGACGGGGGCGAGTCCTATTTTCTGCCGGAGCGTCTGCGGGCGGCCTCTCCGAGCGCGGCCAATCAGGGCGAGCGGGACATTCTGGGCAACCGCTACGGCGGGGATGGGCCGCGGCAGTTCCCTGGGGTGAAGGTCACGCGCTGGGAGCGAGTGGGAAACTACGCCCTGCGCTTCGAATTCAGCGACGGCCACCGCACCGGGCTGTACACCTACGATTACCTGCGCGCGCTGCCCGCCTGAGGGCGACGGCGAGCTTAGGGTTGCCTCGCCCGGAGCCGCCCGGCTTGCTCTGCCTTCCGATGAGCCAGTCCAGCTTCCCTCCCCGCACGACCACGGCCGAGATCGAGCTCGGCCGGACCCTGCAGCCCAAGTTCGGGCCCGATGGTCTGATCCCCTGCATCACCCAGGACGCGCAGACCGGCGAGGTGCTGATGTTCGCCTTTATGAACGCGGAGTCGCTCGCCCACACGCTGCGGACCCGCAAGGCGACCTACTGGAGCCGCTCGCGCCAGAAGCTCTGGGTGAAAGGCGAGGAGTCGGGCAACACCCAGGAGGTCCGCGAACTGCGCACCGACTGCGACCAGGACGTACTGCTGCTGAAGGTCGAGCAGCGCGGCGCCGCCAACGCCAGCTGCCACAATGGCTACCGTTCCTGCTTCTACCGCCGGCTCGAGGACCTCGAAGCCGCCGCGGCGGGCACGCCGAGGCTCGCGTTCACCGGGGAGCGGCTGTTCGATCCGGCGCTCGTCTACAAGCGCGCCTGAAGCCGCGATGAGCCCCCTGGAAACAGCGTTCGACCCGGAGCGTTTCCGGCGCGAGGGGCACGCGGTGGTGGACCTGCTGGCCGGCCTGCTGGCGGACGCGCAGGCGCGGCGGGGGCCCGTCTTACCTCCGATGGATCCCGCGGGCGAACTGGCGCACTGGCGGCGCAAGATGTCCGAACCGCCCGGCGCGCTGGTGGATTTCCTGCGGGAATTCGCCGGGCGCTCGATCCAACTTCATCACCCGTGCTACGTGGGCCACCAGGTGTGCGCGCCGGCCCCGGAGGCCGCGCTGGCCGGGCTCGCCAGCGAGCTCCTCAACAACGCGATGGGGGTCTACGAGATGGGCCCCGCCGCCAACGCCCTCGAGCGCTGGGTGGTCGAGGCCACCGCCGGGCTGCTTAGCTGGCCCGCCGGCGCCGGCTTCCTCACCTCGGGCGGCACCCTCGCGAACCTGACCGCCCTGCTCGCCGCGCGCAACCGGCGACTCGGGCCCTCCGTCCTTGAGCGCGGCACGGTCCCCGACTGGGCCGTGATCGCGTCGGAGGAAAGCCATTACTGCACGGCCCGCGCGGTACAGGTGATGGGCGGCGGGCGCGAGGGGCTCATCACCGTGCCCACCGACGCGCGCTTCAAGCTGCGGCCGGAACTGCTCCCCGCCGCCCTCGCCGAGGCGCGCCGGCGCGGTCGCCGCCCCTTCGCGTTGGTGGCCTCCGCCTGCTCCACCTCGACCGGCAGCTACGACGACATCGAGTCGATCGCCGACTTTTGCGCGCAGCACGGGCTCTGGCTGCACGTGGACGGCGCCCACGGGGCAGCCGCGGCCTTCTGCCCAGAGCTGCGCGACCGACTCACGGGGATCGAGCGCGCTGACTCCGCGGTGGTTGACTTCCACAAGCTGCTGCTCACCCCAGCGCTCGCGACTGCCGTGCTGTTCCGCCAGTCGGGCGACGCGTGGGCCGCCTTCAACCAAGAGGCGCAGTACCTATTCGACCCCAGCGCGGAGGAGCCCTGGTGGGACAGCGGCCGGCGCACGTTCGAGTGCACCAAGCTGAGTATGAGCCTGCGGATCGCGGCGCTCTGGCGCGGGGGAAATCCGGAGCTGTTCGCGGAGCACGTCCGCCGGGCCCACCGGCTCGCCCGCGACTTCGCCGCCCTCATCCGCGAGCGGCCCGGCTTCGAGGTCGCGGTGGAGCCCGAGTCCAACATCGTGTGCTTCCGGCGCACGCCCCCTGGCACCGCCCCCGCGGCCGTGGATGCCCTGAATGAGCGGGCCCGCGCGCGGATCCTCGCGGACGGGAGCCACTACCTGGTGCAGACGACGCTCCGCGGCCGCCGCTGGCTGCGCACGGCGCTGATGAATCCCCAGACCACCCTCGCGGACCTTACGGCCCTCCTGGACGCCGTCGAACGGGAGCCACTCGCCTAGCCCCGCGCCCCGCGGGCGAGCCCGCGCTCGCTGGCCCGGGCGAACTCCAACATCCGCCGGAACTCCTCCGAGCCGGCATCGGGATCCGCCGCAAGCCGCTCCAGCGCCTGCGTGCGGTTGAGGCCCTCGCGGTAGAGGAACCGGTGGATCCGCTTCACGCGCTCCAGTTGCTCCGCAGAGAAGCCGCGCCGCTCCAGCCCCACTCGGTTTACTGCCCGCACCTCGGCCGGGGTGCCGTCGGCAAGGCAGTAGGGCGGTAGGTCGTGGACCAGCTTAGCCGTGGCCGAGAGCATCGCGTGCGCGCCGAGGCGGCAGAACTGGTGCACCCCGCCGTAGCCGCCCACGACCACGTGATCCTCCACCACCACATGTCCGGCGAGGACCGCCCCATTGCTCATCACGATATGGTTTCCCAGCACGCAGTCGTGGGCCACGTGGCAAGCGGCCAGCAGCACGTTGTCCGAGCCAACTCGGGTCAGGTCCCCATCCCGCGTGGCGGCGTGAAGGGTCACGTATTCGCGGAATACATTGCGATCTCCGACGCGCAGTCCGGGCTTCCCGCCGGCAAACTTCAGGTCCTGCGTACGCCCGCCGAGGCAAGCGTAGGGGAAAACCTCGCACGCAGCGCCGAGCCACGTGTCGCCCTCAACCGAGGCGTGGTGATGCAGGCGAGTACGATCTCCGAGTACCACCTCCAGACCGACGTAGGCGTAAGCACCGATCTCGACATCCACGCCGAGGCGGGCGCCCGGCTCGATGATGGCCGTGGGATGAATCCGGACGGCCATCCTACTCTTCCCCCTCCTCGACCACCGCAAACATCAGCTCCGCGGAGGAAACCACTTGGCCGCCGACCGTGCAGTTGCACTCCGCCGCGGCGAGCTTGTCGCCCCGAACCTTCGTGATCTTGGCGTTGATGATGATCTGGTCCCCGGGGCGCACCGGCCGGCGGAACTTCACCTTGTCCGCGCTCATGAAGAACGCCGTCTTCCCGCTGTTGCCCGTGCGCCGGAGCATGACGATGCCAGCGGCCTGCGCCATCGCTTCGAGCTGTAGGACCCCGGGCATCACCGGATTAGCCGGAAAGTGCCCCGTGAAGTAGGGCTCGTTGATCGTCACGTTCTTAATCGCGACCAGCTCGTCGTTGCCGATGAACTCCAATACCCGATCGATCATTACAAACGGATAGCGGTGGGGAATCGTGTCTAGGATGCGCCGAATATCGAGGGAGGTCTCTGTCGCCAGCACCGTCGTCGGACGCGCCTTGCGTTTGGGCGTCTTGCGGCGCTCCTCCAGCTTCGCGGCGAGCGCCTTGGTCAGCTCGGCGTTGATCGCGTGGCCCGGGCGGGTCGCGACAATGTGAGCCTTGAGCGGCAGCCCGAGCAGCGAGAGGTCCCCGATGATGTCGAGGATCTTGTGCCGTACGAATTCGTCCGCGAAGCGCAGCGGCTCCTTCGAGATAATCTTGTCACCCCGGATCACCACCGCGCAGTCGAGGGAACCGCCCTTGATCTTGCCCAGCTTCAGCAGCGACTCGATGTCCTCGTAAACCGTGAAGGTGCGCGCCGCCGCCACCTGGGTCATGAAGACATCCGGGTCGATCGTCAGCGACAGGTGCTGGGTGTGGATGCCGCGGTCGTCGGCGGAGGTGCAGGAAACCTTAAACTGGTCGCAAGGCAGCGCGATAATCGAGGAGTTACCGCGGGTGACCGACACCGGCGCGTCGAGCTCGAAGTACTCGCGATCTGCCTCCTGCTCCACCGGCTCGCCCTGCAGGATAAGATTCACAAACGGCCGGGCCGAGCCGTCGAGGATGGGTGGCTCGGAGGCGTTCATCTCAATCACCGCGTTGTCGATGCCGCAGCCCGCCAGCGCACTGAGGACGTGTTCCACGGTGTGGATTTTGGCGTGACCGGACTGAATGGTGGTAGCGCGGACGAGATCCGTGACGAGATCGACTCGCGGCCGCAGCTCGGGATTGCCGCTTAGGTCTACGCGGCGGAAAACGATGCCGGAGCCCGCCGGCGCCGGCCGGAGAGTGAGGGTCACATTCTCCCCCGTGTGGAGCGCATTGCCCTGGATGGAGACCTCCCGCGCGAGGGTGCGTTGCTTCATGACTGAGCCGCCAGCTTCCGGTCAGCAGCCCGAGCAGCGCAAGCGCGGAGATGCGCCGCCCGCGGCCTTGACAGCGGCGAAGCGCCCACCCCACCCTCGTTCCCTTTAACCCGTTTCCCCCGTCCGCGAGACTCTACCGCCATGCCCGCAGCCAACGACATCCGCAAAGGCCAAGTCATCAAGTTCAACGGCGAGCCCCACCTCGTCATGGAGACCCAGCACCGTACGCCCGGCAATCTGCGCGCGTTCGTGCAGATCAAGATGCGGAACCTAAGGTACGGCAAGGCGTTGGACCAGCGTTTCGCCTCCACAGACACCATCGAGGTGCTACCCACGGATCGGAAGACGCTGGAATTTAGCTACGCCGACCGCGGCACTTATGCGTTCATGGACAATGACACGTTCGAGCAGATCGAGCTCACGGAGACCCAGCTCGGGGACGTGAAGAATTACCTCGCCGCCGGCGGCAAGGTGGACGTGCTTTTCGTGGATGAGCGGCCGCTTTCGGTCGACGTGCCTGCCGCAGTGGCCCTAAAGGTTATCGAGTCGGCAGACGGCGTGAAGGGCGACACCGCGAGCAACGTGCAGAAGCCCGCCAAGCTCGAGACCGGGCTGGTCGTCCAGGTCCCCCTCTTCATCAAGGAAGGCGAAGTGATCCGGGTCAGCACGGTCGACGGCAGCTACCTCGGCCGCGTCTGAGGCCGCCCGCGCGGCCCGGGCGCCGGGGGGTTCAGACCGCCCGCGCCCAGAGCACCTTCAGGTACCGGCTTTCTAGGCAGTTGGAGTACACCGGGTGATCCGGACCCGCCCCGGTCCGGTCCAGGAACTGCAAGCGCCGGTCCTGCCGGTGGGCGGCCTTGATCACGTGTGCCTCGAAGTCCTCGAGCGACAGCAGGCCGGAGCAGGAGCAGGTCACAAAGATGCCGCCGGGGCGGACCAGCGACAGGGCGAGCAGGTTGAGGTCCTCGTATTTCTGTCGCCCCTCCCAGTTACCGTGGTCCTCGCGGGTGAAGATGAACTTGGGCGGATCGAGCACCACCACGTCCCACTTTTCCCCGTTGGCCTGCATCTGCCGGGCGTAGGCAAAGGCGTCCGCGTGGACGAGCTTGAGCCGGGCCTGGTTGAGGTTCGCATTGCGGCGGGCCTGGGCGATCGCCACCTCGTCGAGGTCGACGCTGGTCACCTCGTCGGCCCCGCCGGTGAGCTTGGCGTTGAGGGAGAAGCCGCCGGTGTAGCAGCAAAGGTCGAGGACGCGGGCACCGGAGGTGAACCGGGCGAGGGCGCGCCGATTGTCCCGCTGGTCGCAGAAAAAGCCGGTCTTGTGCCCGCCGGCGAAATCCACCTCGTACCGCAGGCCGTGCTCGCGGATGCGGACGGCCGCCGGGGCGGCGGCGTTGGTTTCCTTGAACAGGGAGGGCTTGATCCCCTCCAGGCTCCCGAGGTCGTGATCCACGTGGACCCGGGCGTGACGGGTGCCGGCCAGCTCGTGCAGGAGCGGCAGCCAGGCCGGCAGGCGCTGGGCGATGCCCAGACTGTAAACCTCGCAGAGCAGCGTGTCCCCATAGCGGTCAACCGTGAGCCCGCTCAGGCCATCGCCGTCCGAGTTGATGAGGCGGTAGGCCTCCGTGGCCTCGTCGAGCTTGAACAGGGTGCGGCGCAGTTCCACAGCGCGGCGGAGGGCACCTTCGAAGTAACCCTCGTTCACCGGCTCCGGGGAATGGCAGACTACGCGGAGGGGAATCTTGGCGCGGGGGTTGTAGAGCCCGGCGCCGGCGGGCCGGCCCTGCTTGTCGAATACGTTGACGAGGTCGCCAGGGCGGGCGTCCGGTGAAACTTGGCCCAGCAACCGCGGGAAGATCGCCGGCTGGAAGGTGAAATACTTCAACTGGGCCCAGGGACGGGGCCAACTGGATCGATCGACGGGCGGCGACGGAGCGGCGGGCGGCTTTTCCACCCAATGAGTGAGGGCGAGGTGGCCCGGGGCGCCAAACAAAAAGCCGCGCCTCGCGGCCCGGCTCGACGCGGATCTCAGGCCCGCAGGGACCTTAGGCGACGCGCTCGACGATCAGCGGCGGCGGAGTGGGCCGCTTGGGCGCAAGGCGGTACGCGTTCTTAAAGTACTCCAGCGCCTGCTCGAGCTTCGACTCGTCGTTGTAGTGGATCATCATCAGCGGCTCGCCCTGCTTGACCTGCGTGCCGACCTTCTTGACCTCGGAGACGCCCACCGAGTGGTCTAGCTTCGGGTGGTGCTCGTCGCGGCCCGCGCCGAGCAGGTGCACCCCGCGGGCGATCATCGCCGCGTTGATGGTATGGACGTACCCGCGCTTGGGGGCGGGAAGCTTCCGGATGTGGCGTGCCGCCGGGAACTTCTCGGGGTGATCGATATAGGCGGTGTCGCCGCCCTGCGCCTTGACCAGCTCCTTAAGTTTCTCGAGGGCAGAGCCATCCGTTAGGTGACGCTGCACCGTTTGCTTGGCCGAAAGCGTGGAGCCAGCGACGCCGGCGAGCCGCACGATCTCCATCCCGAGCTTCAGAACGAGCTCCTTCATGTCCTCCGGGCCCTGGCCCTTGAGGAGCTGAATCGCTTCCTTGACCTCCAGCGAGGTGCCGACGGTGTCGCCGAGCGGCTGATTCATGTCCGTCACCAAAGCAACGCAGCGCCGCTTCATCGAGCGACCGACGCGGGTCATCGAGCGGGCCAACTGTTTGGCCTGCTCCAAGTCCTTGATAAATGAGCCGTTGCCCCACTTCACGTCGATCACCAGCCCCTCGGAGCCCTCGGCGAGCTTTTTAGACAGGACGCTACCAGTAATGAGGGGCAGGCTGGGGATGGTTCCGGTCTCCTTGCGCAGCTCGTAAAATTTGGCGTCGGCCGGGGCGAGGTCCTCGGTCTGCGCGATGATGGCCCCGCCAATGCGGCCGAGTTGGGCGACGAACTGCTCGGCGGACTGCTGGCCCTTGAAGCCGGGGATCGAGGCCAGTTTGTCCAGCGTATTGATCACATAATCGTGCTCGACGCCGCACATCATCGGCACGAGCACGCCGGAAGCCATCGCCAGGGGCACCAGCACTAGGGAAGTCTTGTCGCCGACCCCGCCAGTGGAGTACTTGTCGATCTTAGGCTTGGCGATGTGGGAGAGATCGATCACCTCGCCGGAGAGCATCATCTCCTCGGTCAGGTCGGCGGTCTCCTGGGCGGACATCCCGGAGAAGTAGATGGCCATCGCGAGCGCGGCTAGCTGGTGCTGGGGCATCTCTCCATCCAGCGTACTGTCGATAATGTAACGGATCTCCTCCTGCGTGAATTCACCCCCGTCGCGTTTCTTCTCGATCAGGAAATTGAACGACGGCTTGACGAAGCGGCGGGTGGGAATGTTGCGTTTGCTGCTCATGAAGGAAAGACGGGGCGCGCCACGTGATTAAGAACAACCGCCGGCGGCGGAAAATCGTTTGAGGCAAGCAGCTTAAGCCCAAAAGTCGAGCCAAAACTCCCGCGGATAAACCCAACCGCACCGCCTTCGCCATCGGCCCGCACCCGGCCGGCATCCACGGATTTGCACTTGCCTCGGGCGGCCTCGCGCGGCCCTCTGAGGGACCCTCCCGTCCCGGTCTTCCTGCCCGCGGCGGGCGCATTGCTTCCCACCCAAGTCAGCCACCGATGAACCCACGTAACTTGTCCCTCCGGGCCCCCATGGCCCGTACCTACCGTCTGGCCTGCCTACTGGCCGCGCTCGCCGCCGGCACCGCCCTCACCCTCCCCGCCCCCGCTCTGGCCGCCGAGCGCGCGGCCGGCGCAGGCGTCGTGAGCGGCATCGTCACCAACAAGGCCACCGGCAACGGTCTGATCGGCGCCCGTGCCGAGATCCCCGCCCTCAACCTCTCCGCCCTCGTCGACCAGACCGGCCGCTACCTGATCAGCGGCGTTCCCGCTGGCACCCACGAGTTGGTCGTGTCCTACATCGGCCTCGACTCGCAGCGGGTCTCCCTGACCGTCGGCGCGGGCCAGACCGCGGTGCGGGACTTCGAACTGACCAGCACGGTGCTGATGCTCGACACCTTCAAGGTCACCTCCGAAAAGGCCGGCCTGTCCTCCGCGCTCACCCAGCAGCGCAACGCGGACAACCTTAAAAACGTGGCGTCGATGGACGCGCTCGTCGACCTGCCCAACATGAACGCCACCGAGTTGGCAATCCGCCTTCCCGGCGTGGCTTTCGGTAACCCGGGCGACGAGGTAGTCGAGGTCATCAGCGTGCGCGGGATGGGCGCCGGGATGAGCTCCATCACCATCGACGGCGGCGGCATGTCCTCCTTCAGTGCCCAGAACCGCAATACCCGCATGACCGCCTTCACCGGCGCGATGTTCGAGTCCCTTGAAGTGGTCAAGGGCCAGACGCCTGACAAGCCGGTCGACTCCCTCGGCGGCGGCGTGAACTTCAAGACCCGCTCCCCCCTTTCGATGCGCGAAAAGCGGCGCGTGACGCTGAACTTCACCGCCCGGATGGCGCCCTGGTTTACCGAGCAAGTGCCGCTCCGCGAGCAGCGCCGAACCCACGCGCTAATGAACGCCTCTTACATCGAGAAGTTCGCCGTCTTCGGCAGCAAGACCGAGAACCTGGCCGTGTCGGTCAACGCCTTCTACTCCGAGAATGCCTTCGGCTTCTTCCGGACCCAGCGTGACTACCAGCAGACCAACGTGCAGCCGGCCTTCGTCTGGGATTACCGCACGACCGACAATTACAACAACCGCAAGCAGCGCAGCTTGAACACGAAGTGGGACTATCGCTTCGACCAGAACAACCTGATCAAGCTGAACCTGATCTACAACGACGCGCCGGAGCCGATGCGTCGCCAGTACCAGACGCGCGCCTACGCCGGCAGCCAGACCGCGGTGCCGAACGCGACCACCACGGGCGTCGTCCCCGGCTGGACGGACCGCATCACCACCGTGCGCGCCGTGCCGACCGCCGCCACCGCCACCTCCGGTACGACGGCACCCGCCCTGATCGACGTGACCTCCACGCTGATCAACCGCGACCAGCGCCTGCGGCATATGGACCTCGCGGGTGAGCACATCCTCGGCCGCCTCGACATTGAGTGGGCCGGCCTCTGGAGCCGCACCCGCTACCGCACCCTCGGTGCCGAGGCCGGGCTGGTGAACCGCATCGGCAACGTGCCCTTCACCGGACCCGACGGCACCCCGGGCAACGCCACCAACAACGTGCGGGGCCCGAACGGCGAGACTGGCGTGGGCTGGATCCTCGATCGCACCCAGAGCGACCTGTACCCCCGCTTCATCCAGAACGGCGGCCTCGATTTCACCAACCCCGCCAATTACCGGCCCGCGGTCAACGGCCTGTCCTCGAACTCCGGCAACCTCGACATCGACCTGATCAAGGAGGCCCGCGCCCACTTCAAGTACAAGCTGCCCTTCGAGGCCTTCTCAGCCTTCCTCAAGACCGGCGGCCAGGTTCGTGACCATACGGTCGAGCTCGAGCGCCGCGGCCGCCGCTGGAACTACCTCGGCACCAACGCGCTGCCCACCGACCCCTCGATCCTGCTCTGGGACAAGGTCAAGACCGGCCGCAACATCCCGGTCTGGGACGCCGCGCCCTTCATCCAGAACGGCCAGCCCACCAACCCGGCCCTGTGGCGCGAGGACATCTACTTCCGCGAGCAGAACCGCCTCGCCAACTCGAACAAGGTCAATGAGGTCATCACCGGCTACTACCTAATGACTCAGGGTCGCATCGGTCGCACCGGCTTCCTCGCCGGCGTGCGCCGCGAGGTGACCGAGACCGAAGGTCTCTCCCGCATCCGCGCCCGCGTCCTCAGCAACGCCGCGCAGCAGGCGGCCGACCCGATCGGCTCCGCGCAGCGCGACTACGAGGACGCCTACCTCAACGAGGGGAAATACGGCCAGAACTTTCCCAGCATTCACCTGTGGCGCGACCTCACCGCCAACCTGAAGCTCCGCGGCGCTTGGACGACCGGCTTCGGCCGGCCCTCGCTCGCCAACGCCCTGCCCAACTTCTCGTTCAACGACACCAACCAGACAGTGTCCATCGGCAACCCTGCCCTGCTGCCGCAACAAGCAAAGAACTGGGACTTCAGCCTCGAGTACTACTTCGAGCCCGCCGGCAGCTTCTCCGTGGGGTGGTTTCACAAGACCATCAGCGACTTCATCATTGGCGCGCGGGAGACCGGCATCGTCGGCAACGGCAATGACAACGGCTTCGAGGGCCAGTTCGAGGGCTATAAGATCCTCCAGTCGGTCAACGCCGGCACCGCCATCGCCCAGGGCTGGGAGTTCGCCTACCAGCAGCAGTTCCGCTTCCTGCCCGGCCTGCTCCGCACCCTCCGCTTGAACGCGAATATGACGCTGATCAACGCCCACGGCGACTTCGGCGGCACCACGTACCTGTCGAACGGCCAGATCAACGGCTTCATCCCGCGCACGGGCAATGTCTCCGTCTCGTGGGATTACCGGAAGTTCGGCCTCTCCGTCAGCTACAACTACACGAGCGAGAGCATCCGCAACTCATTCAACGTCACAGCCCCCTCCCGCAACCAATACCTGAAGGCGCGCGAGCTCGTGAACCTGAACCTGCGCTACCAGCTCCGCTCCAACCTCACTGCGACCTTCGGCGTCGCCAACCTGTTCAATGAGCCGCAGATCTACTATCGCGGCATCCCGGACCAGTTGGAGACGTTCTTGGTGCAGGGCACTACCATCACGGCTGGCATCGAGGGTCGTTTCTGAACCTGCCTCCCCCTCCCATGAAAAAACTGCTCCTCCTCCTAGCCGCGGGCGTGCTCCTCCAAGGGGCCGCCTTCGCCGCCGATCCCGAAAAGAAGGCCGCCAAGAAGGGTGCTGCCCCCGCGGCCAAGGCCACCGCGCCCACGACCGTGATCCACGTGGTCACGGTCTCGTGGAAAGCCGGCACCACTCCGGAACAGATCAAGGCTGCCTTGGACGGCGCGCACCAGCTGCCCGCCGCCTACAAGGGCATTACGCGCGTCTGGACCAAGACCATCAAGGCGCAGGGCGAACGCACCCACGCCATCGTGATGGAATTCGCCAGCGAGCAGGCCCTTAAGGACTACGCGAACAGCGAGGCTCAGAAGGAGTGGTACAAGGCCTACCTGCCCATCCGCGAGCGCAGCACGACGTTCGACATCACCAACTGAGCCGCGCCCGTTCCGGGTGACTGGTCCGCCAAGGCGCCCCCCGGGGCGCCTTTTTTCCGCCCCCGTTCCTCACCCCGGTCTGCCTCCAGTGTGCCGACAGTGTGCCGACAATCCTGCTCCTATCCTGCCGATAAGCCGGAAGAGGCTGCCGCGCCGGCTTTGACCTCGTGCTCCGGCCCCCCAAAACTCGCCGGATGAACCTCCGCTCGGCGCTGGCACTCCCGCTCTTCCTCCTCGCGACCTTCCTCGCCGGCGGGATCGGTTCCTGGGCCACGTTCGAGAACGTGCGCTCGTGGTACCCCACGCTGATCAAACCCGCGTGGAATCCGCCCGCCTGGATCTTCGGCCCGGTCTGGACCACCCTCTACGTCCTGATGTCGATCGCGGTGTGGCGCGTCTGGCGGCGGCGGGAAGGTGCGGCGGCGCTCCGGGTCGCGCTGGCCTACGGCGGCCATCTGTTCCTGAACGCCCTGTGGTCCGTGCTGTTCTTCGGCCTGCGGAGCCCCGCGCTCGCGCTGGTGGAGATCCTCGTGCTCTGGGGCGTGCTCGCCGCCTTCCAGCGGCTCCTGTGGCGGGAGGATCGCCTCGCCGCGGCGCTCTGGGCGCCCTACCTGCTCTGGGTCAGCTTCGCCACCGTGTTGAACGCCACGCTCTGGTGGCTCAACCGGGGCTGAGCCGGCGGAAAAAGGATTGCGGCGCGCGGCCGAAGCTTTCCATTCACCACCCTCCGGAACAACCTTCCGTCCCTCTCCCCGGCCCCGTCGTAACGGTTGGCGCCCACGCCCCCACTTCTCCCCATGGTCCTTCCGCGCGCCGTGCTCCGCCGCCTGCTCTTCCTCGCTGGCCTAAGCCTCGCGCCCCTAGCCTCCCGCGGCGCCGATTACCAACTGGGCGATGTGGCGCGGGAGGATATCGTCGCGCCGGTCGCGTTCCAGGTGATCAACCCTGAGGCCACGGCCGCCTTGCGTGAACGCGTTGCCCGGGAGGTCCTGTTCGTGCTCCGCCACACCCCGCAGGTCGGCGCGGAGGTAGAACTAGAAATCCGCACCCGGGTGGAGTCCGCCCGCACCCGCTTCCGGGCACTCCTGACCGCCGCGCTTGGAGGCAGCACGCCACGCGCCGCCGACCTAGGCACCATGCCCTACGCCCGGGTTCTCAGCCAATTGGCCCGTGGAGAGGGCCGCGGGCTGCCGCTAGAGGCGCTGGCCCCCCGCTGGATTAGCGCGGAACCAGATACCACCCTGCTGACGGAGTGGCTGCGACCGCTGCGCGACGTGATGGCGCGGCCCGTTTTGGCGTCACGGGGGGACGATGGCTTGCCGACCGGTCAAGCGGTGCAGCTAGTGACGGTCCCGAGCCTCGACCAAGCCCCGTCCGCCGCCGACTTGGACAAAGCAGGCCCCTCCGTGCCCGCTTCCAATTTGTTTGGTGTGAGCCGGGCGCGACGGTTGATCGAGGGTTACTTCCCAGCGGACCAGATCGAGGTGGGGCGCTTCATCGCGTCCTACGTGCGACCCAACGCGGTGCCCGACAAGGAGGCCACCGCGTCGCTGCGCGCCCGCCGGATCGAGGGCGTCACCGCAAATGATTCCTTTGCGGCGGGCCAAGTAGTGGTGCGCCAAGGCCAGCGGATCGACCGCGCCGCGCTGGCGGCGCTCGCCGCCATGCGGGAGAAGAGCGTGATCAGCACCCTGCAGACTAAGCTGGCGGCCGAGCAGTCGGTGGCCGGCCGGATCTCGCAGCAGACCTTCTGGATCGCTGGGGGCTTGGCAGTCGTCGGCTTGATCCTCGCGGCCATCCTCTGGCGTCTGCGCGCGCGGCCCTCGGCCGCCTTGATGACCACAGCCAGGGCCGGCCTTGCGAGGGGCGACGATGCTGTCTGGCGAGACCGGGCGCTGATCGCGGAGGGCAAAGCCGAGCGGGCGCAGCAGGCCATCCGCTCAGGCGTGATGGGCTGGATGCGGGAGCGGATTTTCCAGAACTTGTTTCGCCAGCGGGAACGGTTGCTCACTGCGCAAGAGAGGGCGGAGCAGGAGATGCGGGA
Source organism: Opitutaceae bacterium (assembly GCA_005786775.1). Classification (GTDB taxonomy): domain Bacteria; phylum Verrucomicrobiota; class Verrucomicrobiia; order Opitutales; family Opitutaceae; genus ER46. The sequence continues at coordinate 14,647 of SYDD01000055.1, read as the reverse complement.
AATTGAGCAGCGGCTCGGGCAACTGCAGGCCCCCCTGCAGGACCGGATCTGCGCCTACGAACGGCGGATCGAAGAATTGGAGCGCGAGCTGGCGGATAAGGGTGAGGAGAACCGCCAACTCATCGGCGCCCGGATCGATGTCGCCCGCCAGCAACTCCGAATGGAGCGCGAGCGAGGCGGCTTCGGCACGAACTGATCCACAGGCCCGCGGCGCGCGAAGTGTCGCGGGGCTTAGGTCCGGACCGACGAGGAATTGCGGCGGCCGGCTTCCTCAACCTGCAACGCCTCCTCGTAGCAAGTCACCGCCTCGTCGAAGCGCTTCAGTCGATTGCACGCTCCACCCTTGAGTAGGTAGGCGAGTGTAAGCGTGGGATTGAGCTCAATCGCACGATCGTAACACTGCACCGCCCCCTCGTCTTGCCGCAATCGCTCAAGGGCAGACCCCTTCTTGACCCAGGCCTCCGCGTGGTTGGGCTCCACCTTGAGAATCTCCTCCAGACAATTGAGGGCCTCCTGCGCCTTGTTCGCCTTGAGCAACCCCTGGGCTTTCGCCAACAGCACCCCGACCCACGTGGACTGGTCCGAAGCGCGCCCAGCGGCGGCTGGATCGGTGACCGGGTTCGTGGTGCTTGACCCCGGACCCGAGGCAACCGTCGGGGCGGCGGCCTGCTCCAGCGCGTTGATGCGGCGCTCAATCCGGTCGACCGTCGAGAGTAGCCGCTGGTTGGAGGAATTGACGACCTGCTCGGCCGGGCTCGACTCCATTCCCGGGGCGAGCAGTCCGGTGGGCTTCGGGGCGAGCAACTGGGCGCGGGCTAGGGCTGAATCATGGAGGCGATTGATAGCCCGCAGCTGCAGCCAAGGGGAGACGAGCACGACCAGCAGCCCGGCGGCCGCGATGCCACCGACCAACCAAACGAGGGTTCGGTAATTGCGCTCCATCTCCAGCCGTTCGCGCTCCCGATCGGCCTGGATGCGCTGGAGCTCCGCTCGCTGGGCCGCGCGCTCCGCCTCCATCCCGGAACGTAGGCCCTCCAGCTTCGCGTTGAGCGCCTCGGATTCCTGCCGGTATTTCGTCTCCGCCTCGAACCGCGCATTGACCGCCGCGAGCTGGGCGGCGTGCAGCTGCTCCCGCGCGAGCAAGAGCGATTTAAGGAGGTCCGCCGCGGAAATCTCCTCCTGGCCAGCAGGACGGATCGGCGCGGGATCGGCGGCGTGACCCGCGAGGCCGATAATCGCCAGCGCGAGCAGGAAGCGGAACCGGCGGGGCGAGGGCGCGGGGCAAAGGAGCTTCATCGCGGGCGGAGGAACGTGCGGTCCGCGAAAGGGCGTGTCAAGGGGCGCTCCCGGGAGCGGCCGCGGTGCGCGCCGCGGGCCCGACATCCTCAGGCCGCAGGGGGCGGGCGGAGACGGGGGCTGAGCTAACCTCGTCCGCGCCCGCGTCCGGGCGGTCGCCGCGGGGCTGACCGTCGAGATCGACCTCCGCGAAGGGGAATCCGCGGGCGCCGGCGTCGAGGAGCGGACTGTTGGAACTGGGGCGCTGCAGCCCGTCGTCAGCCGGCTGTAACCGGAGATTGCCGCGGGTATATCCCTCGGGCGGCATCTGCCCGGCGTTCACGCGGGGCGCCAGAAAGTTACCCTTCCACACTCCGCCGTCGTAGGGGCCATCGATCCGGGCGACGATGTTACCGCCCTGAAACGCGTTGTGCGCGACCGTGATGTTGCGGGCGCCGAGGCGCTCGCCGGCGGCGCGGGCGAGCTGCAGGTGCATGCGATTGTCGACAAAGGTGTTGAAGACGATCGCGCAGTCGTCGGGCCGGTCTAGCGCGGCGGCGGGCGAGCCCGGGCCGGCGGTCTCAACGGTGCCGTTGCCGAGGGAGATCCCGGCGTGATTGGACTCGAAGTAATTACCGTGGACGCGGTGGCGGTCACCGAGGATTCGGAGCCCCTCTGTGCCCCGGAGGAAGTTGCCGTAGAACTCCACGTCGTTGCCGTGGCGAAGGTCGACCTGGGCGGAGGGGCTCTCGCCAAAGGAGTTGTGCCGATAGACGTTGCCCGAGGAGCGGTTGGAAACAAGTCGGGTCTCGCCGCGGGCCCGGAGGAATAGGTTGTGCTCGACCAGCGCGCGGCCGACCGAGAGACCAGTTGCGCTCAGCCCGACCCGCAGCATCTCGGAGGGTCGGCCCAGCGGGCCGCCGAAATCGCGAAAGAGGTTGTGGTGGATCCAAGTCCGACGCGCGATCTGCGGTCCGACGCCGGCCACCGCGAGCATCGCCCCGGCGGTGGTCTTGTCCGCAAACTCGTTGTGGTCCACTTCGACGTCGTCACCGGAGATGGAGAGCATCACCCCATCGCCCTGGCAGCGGAACTGGTTCCGCGTGATCCGGATGTGTCGGGCGCCCGCCGCGACGCTGAAGCGGCCGGCGGCGTGCGTGAGGCTTAAGCCTCGAATCACCACATGCTCGGCCGATTCACCGATGACGATACCGTGGGTCCCGGTCAGCTCCGCACCACCGATGTTCTCCGCCTCGATCACCAGGGGGCGCTCCGCGGTGCCGCCAGAGCGCACGGAAAGCACGGCATTGAGCTGGTAAACGCCATCGCGAAGCTGGATGTGGTCGCCGGGGCCCGCCCGGCGGAGCGCCCCGCGAAGGGCGGCAGGTGAATCGACCCGATGACGATTCTCGGCAGCACCGAGGACGCCAGGCAGGAGGAGGGCAAGGAGAAGACACGTCGGGAGTTTTCCCATAGGCGGGGCCCCGGCGGAAGGGAGAGCGCGGAACGCGCCTTGCGGCCCCGCCGAGAGGCCGAGAAAAGCCCCCCTTCGCCCACCTTGTCAACGCGGTCACGCCGCGGGTAATCGGCTTGAGCCGGCTGGGCCTTCCGACGTTGCTTCCGCCAGCAAGCTGCAAACCACCCCCGAATCATGCCTTCTCATCGTCCGCACCCCGCCCTGCGTTCCCCCTTCCGTCGAGTGGTTCCGTGCCTCGCCAGCTTACTCCTCACCTTAGTGACGGCGGCGGGCGCCCTCGCGCAGGCCGTACCGGGATCCATCGAGGGGCGTGTCGTGAACGCCCGTACCGGAGAGTTCCTGGAGGGTGCGCGCGTGAGACTAGGTACTGCCGGAGTGGAGGCGTTTTCTGATTCAGGCGGCTTTTATCGGTTGGCTCCCGTGACGGCGGGAGCAGCGCAGGTATCCGTCTTCTATACCGGTCTACCGACGGTTACCCTCCAAGTCCAGGTAAGCGCGGGCGAATCCGCGCGGCTCGACGTCTCCCTCGGGGGCAGCGCGGTGCAATTGGACGCGTTCCGAGTGGCGACCAGTCGGGAGATAGACGCCTCGGCGCTCGCCATCAACGAGCAGCGCTTCGCTTCGAAAATCAAGAATGTGCTTTCGACCGAGGAGTTCGGGAACGTCGCCGAGGGCAACGTCGCTGAGTTCCTGAAGTTCCTGCCCGGGGTGACCATCGATTACACCGGGGGTAACGCCCGCGAGATCTCCATCAACGGCGTGCCCGCGGACAACGTGCCCGTGACGCTCGACGGCTTCAGCATCGCCTCGGCGCCCGGCGCGACCACGGGCCGCAGCGTCCAGTCGGACATGATCTCGATCAACAACCTCTCCCGAATCGAGATCTCCTACTCCCCCACCCCGGAGTCGCAGGGCTCGGCCCTCGCCGGCTCGGTGAATATGGTGCCCCGCAGCGCATTTGAACGCGCCCGGCCGGTGCTGAACGCGAGCGTTTATGTGATCCTCCGGGACAACGCCCGTGACTTCCACAAGGTGCCCGGGCCCAAGCCCAGCCCCACGCGGAATGTGCATCCGGGCTTCGATTTCTCGTACGTGGCGCCCGTCAATTCCCGCTTCGGCTACACCCTCTCCGCGGGCACCTCGACCAACTACTCGCCCCAGGATAACTCGACGATGACCTGGCGCGGCGTCCAGTCCGCCACCAATGGGACGACCTTCCCGCACACCACAGCCGGCAACCCTTACCTATCGCAGTACCTGATCCAGGACGCTCCGAAGGTCACCACCCGCCGCTCCGTCGGGATCAGCCTCGACTACAAATTCACCCCGCGGGACCGCGTCACCCTCGGCTTCCAGTACTCGTCCTTCGACGGGCAATACGTCGTGTCGAACGTGACTTTTAATGTCGGGGCGGTCGCCCCAGGGGCGTTCAGCGTGGACGCGGTGCGGGGCACGCCGGGGGCCGGGGTGCTGACCTCGGCACACCAGGAGCGGAACCGTTTCAACCGGACGCGGATGCCGACGATTGTCTGGCGCCACGACGGGCCGTTCTGGCGCGGCGACCTCGGCTTCGGCTACTCGCTGCAGGACGACGGCAACCCGGATCTCCGGCAGGGGTATTTCCGCAACGTGACCCTGCAGCGCTCAAACGTCACCATCGACTTCAGCCGAATCTTTTATCTGCGTCCCGGCGAGATCGCGGTACGCGACGGTGCGACCGGCCAGCCGGTGGACCCTTACGCGCTTGGCGCCTACGCGCTGGTCTCCACGACGACGCAGGATGACGTGAACATCGACCGCCAGCGCTCGGCCTATGGGAGCCTGCGGCGCGCGTTTGGCACGCGCCTGCCGTTCACCCTGAAGGCGGGCTTTGACCTGCGCCAGAGCATGCGGGACCTCCGCGGCGGCACGGGCACCTTCAACTACGTGGGCCGCGACGGCCGCGGCAGCACGGGCCCGGGCGGCGACGACTCGCCCCTGCCGTTCTTCGACCCGATCTACTCGCAGCGCATTTTGCCCTACGGCTTCCCGCGCCTCGAGACCCCCAGCAACCGCAAGGTGTACGAGAACTGGGTCGCCAATCCCGGCCAGTACACCCAGGTCGCCAACACTGTCTACCGCAACCAGGTCGCGGCCTCGCGGCGCTCCGAGGAGCTTATCTCCTCGCTCTACCTGCGCGGTGACCTCGGTCTGCTCCAGAACCGGCTCAAGCTGGTGGGCGGCGTGCGGGTGGAGCAGACCAACGTGACCGGCGAGGGGCCCCTGAGCGATCCGACCCTAAACTACCAGCGGGACCTCCGCGGCCAGATCCTGCGCGGCGCCAACGGCGCGCCACTGCTGATCGTGCCGACGACCAACGCCCTCGGCGTCTCCCAGTTGACCTACCTCGACCGCGCCGCGCGCACCGAGAAGGAGTACCTGCGGTATTTCCCCAGCTTCAACGCGAGCTACAACCTGCAGGAGCATCTGATCGCGCGCGCCTCGTATTACCACTCGGTCGGCCGGCCCAACTTCATCCAGTACTCGGGTGGATTCACCCTGCCCGACACCAGCAACCCACCGTCCGCCGGCAATCGGCTCACCCTGAACAACGCCGGGATCAAGGCGTGGAGCGCGCGCACCGTGAACATCCGCCTCGAGCGTTACTTCGAGGGTGTAGGCCAGATCTCGCTCGGGGCGTTCCGCCGCACCATCGACGACTTCTTCGGCGCGACCGTCTTCGCGCCAACGCCCGACTTCCTCGCCCTGTACGGCCTCGATCCCTCGGAGTATGGGCCGTACGACGTCGCGACCCAGTACAACGTGCCCGGCGTCGTGCGCACGGAGGGGCTCGACTTCAGCTACAAGCAGGCCCTCACGTTTTTGCCCCCGTGGGCGCGCGGGGTGCAGGTGTTCGTCAACGGCAGTGCGCAGCGCGTGCTCGGCGACGAGACGCTTTCCTTCCCCGGTTTCGTACCCCGCAGCGGCAGCTGGGGGGTGAGCCTCACCCGCCCGCGGTACAACGTGCGGGTGAACTGGAACTACCGCGGCCTTGCACGGAACAACCGCATGACCGGGGCGAGTATCGAGCCGGGTACCTTCAACTGGACCTCCAAGCGGCTCTACGTCGACGTGGTCGGCGAGGTCCTGCTGCGCGGACGGATCTCTCTCTTCTACAATTTCCGCAATGTCGGTGACGCGACCGAGGACGTTAAGATTTACGGGCCGAGCACGCCGTCCATGGCGCGATTCCGGCAGCGGATCGACTACGCGTCGCTCTGGACCGTCGGGCTCAAGGGCACCTTCTGAGCTGGCCGGCGCGCCGCCGCGACTTGCGCCCACGAGCCCGCGCGCGTAGGGACGCGCGTGCCTAATTCCGCCCTGCCCGCCCCGATCGCCGGCCTGCCCGGCCGCACCCCGGCCCTCGTCGACCAGCTTGAGCGCTGGGCCAACGTGAATTCCGGCTCCGGCCACCGCGCCGGGCTCGACCGGATGCGCACCGTCCTCCGGCAGGACTTCACCGCCGCGTTCCCGACCGCCGCCATCGATGAGCCGCCCTGCCCCGGCACCGCGGCGGCCCTGCGCCTGCGCCTTCGGCCGGAGGCACCTGTGCAAGTACTGCTGAGCGGTCACTTCGACACGGTCTACGAGGCCGACGACCCATTTCAGACCTGCACCCGTCTCGACGCCACGACGCTTCGCGGTCCCGGTGTGATCGACATGAAGGGCGGCCTGTTGGTGATACTCGCCGCGCTCTCCGCGCTCGAGGCGTCCGGCCCCGGCGAACGGCTCGGCTGGGAGGTGCTGCTCACCCCGGATGAGGAGACCGGTTCGCACGGCAGCCGGGCGCTGTTCACTGCGGCTGCCGCGCGGCACCACCTCGGTCTCGTCTTCGAACCCGCGCGTGTGAACGGGGACCTCGTGCGTTCGCGGAAGGGCACCGGCGGGATGATCGCCATGGCCCACGGCCGCGCCGCTCACGCCGCCAAGGTTCCGAACGACGGGCGGAACGCGATCCTCGCGCTCGCCGAATTCCTCCTCGCCGCCAGCCGGCTCCCCGCGGAACTGCCCGGGGTGCTGGTCAATGTTGGCAACATTCGCGGGGGTGGCCCCGCGACCAACGTGGTACCCGACCAAGCTGCGGCTGAGCTCGACCTGCGTGTCACTACCGCCGCCGACCGCGACGCTCTCCTGCACCGCCTAGAACAGCTCGCCGGCGCGATCAACCAGCGGGAAGGCCTTCGCTTGGAGCTGAAGGGCGGGTTCAACCGTCCGCCCAAGGAGTGCGGGCCGCGGGAGGAACGCGCCTTCGCCGCCTGGCGAGACGCCGCCGCCACGGTCGGCTTGCCTCCGTTCGACTGGGTGCACACCGGTGGCGCCTCGGATGGCAACTTTTTGTCCGCCGACGGGCTGCCCAACCTCGACGGCCTCGGGCCCATCGGCGACCACCTGCACAGCAACCGGGAATTCATCCGCACCGATACGATCGCGCCACGGGCCCAGGTCGCCGCACTCTTCCTGCTGCGCCTTTCCCAGGGCGAGATCACTCTGGGCTGAGCCGGCCGGGAACCCTGGGTTCAGGCGCCGCCGGCGGGAGGCGGCCGCGGCGCGGTCCGCAGGAGTAGCACCGCGCCCGCCGCCAGCGCCGCGCTCAGGAGCACGAACCAGTCGCCCCACGCTACATACGGCGTGGCGCGACCCACCCAGCGCGGATCACGCGTCACCTCGAGGGTCCGGAAACCGCGGAAGTACAGGCTGCCGGCGTCGTCCGTGAGCCGGGCGCGGATGATCCCGAACTCGTCGATCCAACCGCTCCAGCCCGCGTTGCCGCACCGGAGTACGGGCCGCCGAGTCTCCACCGCGCGCAACACCGCGTGGGCCGCGTGCTGTTCCGCGGCGCCGCCCTCACCGAACCAGCCGTTGTTGGTCAGCACCACCAGCAGGTCCGAGCCGCCGATGACACTGCCCCGCGCGAGCCCCGGGAAAATATCCTCGTAACAGATCAGCGGCCCGGCGGCCAACGCGCTTCCGGCCACCGGCGTGAGCAGCGGCGCGGAAGTGTCACCCGGCTCGAAGTCCCCCCCGATGGGGACGAACTTGCCGATCCAGCCGATCAGTGGGCGCAGCGGCACGTACTCGCCGAACGGGACCAGTTGCCGCTTCACGTAATAGTTCGTCGCCACACCCTCGGTGGGGGTCACCAGAAAAGCCCCGTTGCGCCAGGATTCGCTGGGCTGTCCGGGTTGCTCAACCGCGATCGAACCTAGCACCAGCGGCGCCCGGGCCTCGCGCACCAGCCCCTCGACCCAGGCCCGCACCGCCTCGTCCCCCCGGACGGCAAGCGGCGTCACCGCTTCCGGCCAAAGGATGAGATCCGGCCGGCCAGCGGCGGCCTGGAGCGTCACCTCGCGCAGGACTTCGAGGATGGCGGGCGCGCGCTGCGGGTCCCACTTAATCTCCTGCGGAATCTTGGGCTGCACGATCGCGACCCGCCCAATCGGAACCGCCTGGCCGCGGCGATTGAAGGCTTCGGTGACGTGCAGGGAGACGCAACCTAGGAGGAGGAAGAGGGCGAGGAAGAACTCCTGGCTCCGCTTGTTGATGCCGGTCACGCGCTCCCGGAAAAGCCGGTGCGCGTATGCGGCAAAGCCGAGGTTCATCATCACGAGCACAAAGGAGATCCCGTAGGCGCCCGTGTAGGGCGCCACCTGCAAGATGCTCACTCGCTCCCACTGGCTCGCGGAAAGCGGCAGCCACGGGAACCCGCCGAGCAGCCAAGAGCGCGTCCACTCCACGACCACCCAGCCGCCCGCGAGGCCGAGCACCGCCAGCAGGCGTACCGGGGTGGTCTGGCCCGGCAGGCGCGGCATCACCCAGCGGACCGCCACGAACCAGACTCCGACCCACGCTCCGATAAAGGGCCCCAGCAGCAGCAACCCGAGCCAAGTGACGTGGTGCAGCCAGCCGAGCAGCACGGTCCAGGCGAGCGCCTGGGCCGCGAACAGGGTGGTCAAGTAGAGCCGCCAGGCGGGGCGGTGATAGGCCCAGAAGACGGCCGGAAACAGCGCGGCGTACGCCGCCTCCGGCACCCGGAAGGGCGGAAAGGCGAGCACCGTGAGCGTAGCCGTCGCAACCAACACGGCGGCGGCAGCCCAACGCGCCCGGTGGGGGCGAGTGGCGGGCGCAACATCCGGCAGAAGAGGCAACGCGGGCGTGTCCAAGGAGGCGACGAGCAAGCGCGATCCGCCCGCCGCGGGCAAGTCGTCGCTGACCTGGCGTGCGGCGCGGTTCGGATTGCATCGCGGCCGCACGGAAGAAAGGCTGCGCCCGAAGCCCCGTCCTCCCCCCGATGCGCACCCGTTCCCTCCTTTTCTGCTTGTTTCTGAGCTCTTTCACCGCCGCGACCGGGGCCATGCCGCCCGTGCCCGCTCCGGCCATAAATCCCCTCGTCTCACGGATCGCCCTCGGCTCGTGCATGAAGCAGGACCGCCCTGCACCGGTGCTTCAGATGGTACGTGAACTCCAGCCCGAGCTCTTCATTTGGCTCGGCGACAACGTGTATGGAGACACGGAGGACATGGCCGTCCTCGAGGCCAAGTACCGCCAGGTCGCGGCCAAGCCCACGTTTGCGGCCCTCCGCGCAGAGGTGCCAATGATCGCGACTTGGGATGACCACGATTACGGGGTGAACGACGGCGGGCGCGACTATCCGATGAAGGAGGCTTCGAAGGAGGTTTTCCTCCGTTTCTGGCAGGAACCAGCGGACAGTCCCCGCCGGGGGCGCCCGGGCATCCATACCAGCTACCGTTTCACGGACCCGGCCGGAAAACGCACCTTGCAGGTCATTCTCCTCGACACCCGCACCTTCCGCAGCCCGCTGACCCGGAACACCAATTCCTCCTACAAGAATGACTACCGCCCCGACTCCAACCCGGAGAATACCTTCCTCGGCGCGGAGCAATGGACGTGGCTGCGGGAGCGGCTGCAGGAGCCGGCCGACCTGCGCCTAATCGGCACGAGCATCCAGTTTGCCCACGAGTACAATGGCTGGGAGTCTTGGACCAATTTTCCCCGGGAGGTCGACCGGATGGTGGACCTGATCGTGAGCACGCGCGCGCAGGGGGTCGTCTTTCTCTCCGGCGACGTACACTGGGGCGAGATCTCGGTGTTGAAGGCGCCGAAGTGCTACCCTCTCCACGACCTCACCGCGAGCGGGATCAACACCGAGTGGGACAACCTAGAGCCCAACCGCAACCGCCTCGGTCAGGCCTGCATGGACCATCACTTCGGCTGGATCGAGATCGACTGGCAGCAGTCCGACCCGCGCGTGGCCCTGCAGGTGCGCGACGGCACGGGCCGTGTCCGCGCGAAAACCTCCCTGCGCCTCAGCCAGCTCCAGCTCCCGGCCGCCGCGGCGGTTCGCTAAGCCTTACCTGAGACCAGCCGACGGCCCCACCGCTGGAGCATTATGCGCAGGTCATCCAGCCGGAAGGGCTTCGCGACATAGTCGTCCATCCCGGCCTCGAGGCAGCGCTCCCGCTCGCCCTGCATCGCGTTGCCAGTGATGGCGACGAGGCGCGGCCGACCGGCAGGCTGGGTGGCCCAGCGCTCACGAACCCGCCGGGCGACGTCGTAGCCATCGAGCTCGGGCATCCGAATATCGAGGAAGATCAGGTCGTAGACCTTCACCTCCAGCGCCCGGAGTACCTCGAGGCCGTTGGCGACCACGTCGGCGGCGTAGCCCATTCGGTTCAGCATCATCACTACAACCATCTGGTTAACGGTGTTGTCGTCCGCCACCAGGATGCGCAGCGGCAACTGCGCGGCGAGCGGACGCGGCAGACGGCTGGCGGCCCCGTCACCGCCCGCGGGGAGTGCCTGCTCCGCCAGCAGTTGGAGTAGGCACTCGTAAAGCACCGCAGGGCGCAGCGGACGGACGAGGAACACCTCGCTGCCGCCGGCGCCCGGCTCTCCCGCCCGTGGGTGACGCAGGAGGGAGAGGAGGATCGGCGGTACCGCGGTCGCCCCGGCGCGGAAGCGACCTAAACCGGCGGCCGGATCCGCGCCCAGCAGTTCCCCGTCGATGACCACCACATCCGGCGCGGGCCCGCCGGTCCGAGCGAGCAGGCCGGTGGCCTCCTCTACGCTGGCGGCCTCTACCACCTCCGCCTGCCAGATCCCCGCGCATTCTCGTACGAGGCGGCGCTGCGCCGCGTTGTCATCCACCACCAAAATTCGGCGGCCCCGTAACGAGTCGGTCGCAGTCTGCCAGAGCGGGCGCTGCGGCTCACCCAGACGTACCTGCACATGGAAGAAGAACGTGGATCCCTTGCCCTCCTTGCTTTCGAAGCCGATGCCCCCGCCGAGCAGCTCCGCGAGACGCTTGCAGATCGCGAGGCCCAAGCCCGTACCGCCGTACTGGCGCGTCGTGGAACTATCGACCTGCGAGAACGAGCGGAACAGCCGGTCATGCTTGTCCACCGGGACCCCAATGCCGGTGTCGTGCACTGCAAAGCGCAGCGTTGCCCCGCCGGCCGCGGGCCCCGGCTCCGCTCGCACCTCAACCACGACCTGCCCTCGAGCGGTAAACTTAACTGCGTTGACCGCGAGGTTGACCAAGATCTGGCGGAGGCGAGTGCCGTCTCCGATCACGGTCTCCGGGGTGCCCGGAGCGATCAGGACGACAAGATCGAGGCCCTTTTCAGCAGCGCGCGGAGCCACCAAATCGCAGGCATCCTCGACGCACTGCCGGAGGTCGTAGGGGTGGTGTTCCACCTCAACACGGCCCGCTTCGATCTTCGAGAAGTCGAGGATGTCGTTGATGATCGTGAGCAGGCTCTCGCCGCAGCTGCGGATCGTGTCGACACAGGTGCGCTGGTCGCCGGTGAGCGGAGTCTCCAACAAGAGCGCGGTCATCCCGATCACTCCGTTCATCGGAGTGCGGATTTCGTGGCTCATGTTAGCGAGGAACTCGGACTTCGCGCGGGTGGCCTCCTCGAGGCGGGCGTTGAGCGCGATGAGCTCCGCGTTGCGGGCGCCTAGTTCCTGCTCGCTCTCGCGCAGAGCCTCGAACGCCTCGTCGCGCTGGCGGCGGCTGACGCAGGCGCCGGAATGGTGCTTCACGCGCGCGACTAGCTCGACCTTGTTGGGCAGCTTGACGAGGTAGTCGCTGGCGCCGAGCTCGAAGGCGAGGGCCTTGCTCCGTGCATCTTCCTTGGCAGAGACCACGATCACGGGGACCCCGCGCAGGACCTCATCCTCACGGTAGCGCCGCAGGAGCTCGAGACCGTCAACCTCCGGCATCAGCAGGTCCTGCAGGATGACGGTGGGGCCGAGCCGCCGGGCCTCAGCAAGGGCCTGCCGCGAATCCTGGCAAAAGTGGAACTCGAGGTCGGTCAGGTCTGCGAGCGCCGCCCTTACGGCAGATGCGACCAACGCTTCGTCATCGACCAGCAGGACTCTGGTCGGATGGCGGAAGGGCGGACGCGACGGCATTATTTTCCTCTAAGCGAGGCGGCTACGGATGGCAATGCCGAGGCCACGGGGCAGCTCAGGCGGTGACCGCGCGGTCCTGCCGTAGCCGGTCGACGAAGACCGCGACGATGATGACCAGACCGATGATGATCTCCTGAAAGTAGGTCGGCCAGCCCATCTGCTGGGAACCATTGCGGAGCACGGCCATGATGAGCGCGCCAATCATCGAGCCGAGCACCGTGCCCACGCCCCCGCTGAGACTAGCGCCGCCGATGATGACCGCCGCGATAATGTCCAGCTCGAGCCCTACGGCCACCGTCGGATCCCCCTGCCGCAGCCGAGCGAGCTGGAAGACCCCCGCCGCGCCGAAGGTGGCGCCCGCCACAGCGTAGATCGCCACCTTGAGCCGGGCGGTTTCAACCCCGCAGAGGCGGGCCGCGGCCTCGTTCGAACCCAACGCGAAGACGTGCCGGCCGAAGACCGTGCGGCGCAACACCGCAGCCATCACCAGCGCAAGGCCCGCCGCCACCCACACTCCCGCGGGCAGCGCGTACCCGAACGGGTCGGCGGTGGTCATCCATCCGTTGATCGGCGAGGAGTCGTAGTTGACCGTCTGATTGTCCGCGAGCCACTTGGCGCCGCCGCGCGCCACCCCGAGCGTGCCCAGGGTGATGATGAAGGGGACGACCCGGAGCAGCGCGATCGAGAGGCCGTTGACAAGGCCGAGGCAGGCGCCGGCGCCGACCATCGCGAGCACCACGGGAAACGGCCCCCAGCCGCGCTGCAGCAGCAGGGCCCCGACGACGCTGGTGCACGCGATGCTGGAGCCGACCGAAAGGTCGATGCCCCCACTGACGATAATGAGTGTCATCCCGAGGGCACCGATGGCGACGATGACGGTTTGGGTGAGGACGATCTTGAAGTTCGCGTAGGAGAGAAAGTGCTCGCGGGTCTCCGCGGGAAGCGCGAAGAGCGCAGTGACCAGCACGAGGCCAAGGAAGGGACCGAGGCGGGCCAGCAGGGCGGTTAGGCGGGGATTCATCCGGAGAAGGGGGAGGCGGCGCCGGTCGCCACGCGCAGGAGCTCGGCCTCGGACCACGCGGCGCGCGGGCGCACCGCGACGAGGGAGCCCCGGCACATGACGCCGATCGTGTCGCAGAGCCCGAGAAGCTCGGGCAAGTGGCTGCTCGCCACGACCACGGCCTTGCCGGCCGCGGCGAGCTCGCCGATCAACGTGTAGATCTCGGCCTTGCTGCTGACGTCGATGCCGCGGGTGGGTTCATCCAAGAGGAGAATCCGCGCGGGGTGCTCAAGTAGCCGCGCGAGGGCCACTTTCTGCTGGTTGCCGCCTGACAACTGACCCACGGGCTGGCCCGGACCGAGACAGCGGATCCGCAGAGCCTTGATCCAGCGCGCCGCCGCCGCAGACTGCTGCCCCGTATCGATCCACCCAGCCCGACTGAATGCGCCCAACTTAGTCAGAGTCAGGTTGTCGCCGAGGGGCTGCGAGAGCAGCAGGCCCTCTTCTTTGCGGTCCTCGCTGAGGAAACCCGCCCCCTGTGCCCAGCACTCGCGCGGCCGGGCAGCCGCGTCCTCCCCGCCGAACCGGACGACTCCCGCGCTCCGTGGATCCAGCCCGAAGACCGCCCGCAGCAGTTCGGTGCGGCCGGCGCCGATCAGCCCCGCGAGCCCGAAGATTTCGCCCGACCGCACCACACAGTCCGCGCCCCGCAGGCGCGGCCCGCCCACCAGCGCCCGCACCTCGAGGAGCGGCTCGCCCGGCGCCCGCACGTTGCGGGGATAGAGGTCGCGCACCTCGCGGCCCGTCATCATCGTGACGAGGTCGTCCGGCGTGACCTCCGCCATCCGGCCCGAGCCGACCGAGGCGCCGTCCTTAAGCACCGTGTAGCGGTCGCAGAGGCGGCGGCACTCCTCGAGAAAGTGACTGATGTAGATGATGCTCACCCCCTGGTCCCGCAGGCGGGCGATCACCGCGAACAGCCGCTCGGTGTCTGCTCCGGTGAGGCTGCTCGTGGGCTCGTCGAGGATCAGCACCCGCGGCCGGCAGATCAGGGCCCGGGCGATCTCGATCACCTGCCGCTCGGCGATGCCGAAGGCGCCGGCGGGGCGCTCGAGGTCGAGGTCGCCGTGGCCCAACTGGGCAAGCGCGTCCCGCGCGGCCGCCCGCGCGGCCGCGACGTCGATCCAGCCGGCCCTGGCCGGCTCGAGCCCGAGCAAGATGTTCTCCCGAGCGGAGAGGTGCGGCGCGAGGGTAAGCTCCTGGTAGATCATCGCCACCCCGCGGCGGCGCGCGTCGGGCGGGCCCCCGGGCCGGTAGGGGCGGCCGTCCAGCGTCATTTCACCCGCGTCCGCCTGGTGCGCCCCACTGAGCACCTTCATCAGCGTGCTCTTGCCGGCACCGTTCTCGCCGATCAGCGCGTG
>SYDD01000342.1 GCA_005786775.1 Opitutaceae bacterium | reverse complement strand
CGTGGTCTCCAATCGCGGCGAGCTCATCTGCTTCGACGTTAAGGGGATGGCCGACGGCAACCAGGGTAGCTTTCAGGACGAGGCCAAGTTCTCGTCCGTTGACGGCAAGCCCGTGGTGGTGGGCCCGCAGAGCGCGGACATCCTATGGGTGACCGACATCCGCACCGAGCTGGGCATCTTCCCGCACAACGTCTCGAGTTGCTCCCCGTTGATCCTTGGCGACCACATTGTGATGGCGACGTCGAACGGTGTGGACTGGTCGCACCTCAACATCCCGGCTCCGATGGCGCCGGCGCTGGTGGTGGTGGACAAGAACACCGGCAAGGTGGTGGCGGAAGAGGCCTCGGGCGTCTCGACCCGGGCGCTGCACGCCAGCTGGGGTTCGGCCGCCTTCGCGACGGTGAAGGGCGTCCCGACGATCGTCTGGGGCGGCGGCGACGGCTGGTGCTATGGCTTCGACCGCACCCCGTACACCCACGCCGAGGGTTTCCCGGCGCTGAAGGAGTTCTTCCGCTTCGACGCCAATCCCACGGAATACCGGACCAAGAACGGCCAGCCCGTGAAGTACGCCACCCACGACGGCCCGAGCGAGATCATCGCCACGGTGATCGTCGAGGGCGAGCGCGCCTACATGTCGATCGGCCAAGACCCGGAGCACGGGGACGGCGTCGGAATGGTGAGCTGCATCGACCTCTCCGCCCGCGGCGACATCACCGGCAAGGCCCTCTGGGTGAATAAGTCCATCGGCCGCTCCATCTCGACCCCGAGCCTGCAGGACGGCCTGCTGTTCCAAGCGGAGTACGACGGCGACATCCACTGCCTCGACGCGGCCACCGGGAAGATCCTTTGGACCCACGCGACCAACAGCCGCATCTGGTCCTCGACCCTCGTTGCGGACGGAAAGCTCTATTGCGGTACCGAAGACGGCGAGCTGGTGGTGCTGAAGGCCGCCCGCGAGAAGCAACTGGTGGCGAAGATCGAGTTCTACACCCCGATCTATTGCTCCCCCGTGGTCGCCAACAACACTCTCTACATCGCGACGATGACCCACCTCTTCGCGGTCGGAAAGTGATCCGCCCGCCCTCGCCGAACGTATCCTCCCCACCTCCCTCCCGCTTCCGACCCAGATGAGCAGCACCCTTACCGTCCCCCAGGCCCAGGCCGCCCTCGACGCCTGGACCCGCGAAATGATCGCCTGGCACTTCTCGCCCGCCACCGGGTGCGACTACTGGCTCAGCTGGGCTAAGCAGGCCGGCTGGAATCCCCTCAAGGAGATCAACTGCTTCGCCGACCTGATGCGGTTCGACCACTTCGACGACGAGGTCCTGCGCAAGGAGCAGCCCGAGCGCTTCGTCCCGAAGGCCTACGCCAACCGCCCCTACAACATCTTCGAGACCGGCGGCACCACCGGGATGCCCAAACAGCGCGTGGGCTGGGACGACTACAAGGTGGATTACGAGGAGTTCAGCGACCACTACGGCCCGGACTTCTTCCCCAAGGGCACCAACTGGCTGATGGTCGGCCCGACCGGCCCGCGCCGCCTGCGCCTCGCGATCGAGCATCTCGCTAACTATCGCGGCGGCTCGTGCTACTTCGTCGATCTCGATCCCCGCTGGGTGAAGCGCCTAATCGCGATGGGCGAGGGCGCGATGGCCCGCAAGTATCAGGAGCACGTGATCGACCAGGCGGCGACCATCATCCGCCACCGGAACATCCAGTGCATCTTCACCACCCCGCGCCTGCTGGAGAACCTCGCGGAGCGGATGTCCCTCGTGCAGGCCGGCATCAAGGCCGTCTTCGCCGGCGGCACCACGATGACGCCCCAGTACGTCCGCTTCGTGGTCGAGGAGGTCCTCGAGGGGAAGATCAACTTCGCCCCCACCTACGGGAACACCCTGATGGGCCTCGCGATCAGCCGGAAGCTGAAGCCCGAGGACAAGTACAGCCTCACCTATTACGCGCCCCAGCCCCGCGCCACCCTCCGCATCGTCAACCCGGACCGCCCGGATGAACTGATGCCCTACGGCGAGTACGGCCGGGTGGAGCTAACCACGATGACCCGCGAGTTCTTCGTCCCGCGCTTCCTCGAGCGCGACGAGGCCATCCGCCGGCCGCCGTGCGACGAGTTCCCGTGGGACGGCGTGGGCGACGTGCGCCCGTTCCAGTCCCTCACCAAGACCATCATCGAAGGCGTTTACTGAGGCCCCTTATGAGCGAGACCCTCCACCTGCCCGTCCTGCGCTTCGGCCGGCCCTACGAGAGCCTGGACCGCCTGCGCTTCAACGTCGATGGCCAGACCATCGAGGTGAGCCTCGCCAACTCGGGCCTCATCCGTCGCGACCTCAAGCTGATCCCGGAGGCGATGCGCCGCCTGCAGGCCATTCCCTCCGCCAAGCTGGCGGACGCGATGGAGAAGGCGGCCGACCTGTTCCTCACGGGCCACCTCCCCTGGGGCTTGGGCGACCGCCTGCAGAGCCCCGATGACTATGTCGCGGCCCTGTCGCAGCTGACCGGCATGCCGCTCAGCCTCGGGCGCCTCAATATGGGGAAGGTCCACGCCGCGATGGCCAACATCCGCGCGGTGATGGGCGGTCTGACCCGCGGGATGTCGTTCGACCTGTTCGACAAGGGCTTCATCCGGCAGGACGGCCTCGATGTGAACTTCTTCCCGCAGACGGACAGCCTGGGCGTGCTCCTGCCGAGCAATTCCCCCGGCGTGAACTCCCTCTGGCTGCCCGCCCTCGTGATGAAGATCCCGGTGGTGCTCAAGCCGGGCCGCGAGGATCCCATCACGCCGTACCGCCTCGTGCAGGCGATGATCGCGGCTGGTTTTCCCGCCGAAGCCTTCGGCTTCTACCCGACCTCCCACGACGGCGGCGATGCGCTGCTGTTCGGGACAGGCCGCGCGATCGCCTTCGGCAGCGACGCCACCGTGCGCAAGTACGCCCCTTACCGACACATCCAGGTGCACGGCTCCGGCCGCAGCAAGGTGCTCTTTGGCGACGACTTCGCGGACGACTGGCGCAAGCACCTCGGGGTGGTCGTGCAGTCGATCGCTTCCAATGGCGGCCGCAGCTGCATCAACGCCTCCGCCGTGCTCATCAGCCGCCACGGGGCCGAGCTGGCCGACGCGCTCGCCAAGGAACTGGCCGCGATTGTCCCGCGCGCCCGCACCGACCCGCAGGCCATCCTCTGCGGCTTCGCCAACCCGGCCGTCGCCCGCGGCATCAATGATCGGATTGACGAGCTGCTGCAGACCCCGGGCGCGGAGGACGTCACCGCCCGCTACCGCCAGGGGCCGCGGATGATCGAGGCCCACGGCCAGACCTTCCTGCAGCCGACGCTCATCGCCTGCTCGGATCCGACCCACCCGCTCGCGAACACCGAGTATATGTTTCCCTTCGCCAGCGTGCTGCAGGTGCCGCAGGCGGAGATGATCGGGACCATCGGCGAGTCGCTGGTCGTCTCGGCGATCACCCACGACCGGGCCTGGACCATCGACCTGATGACCAGCACCAACATCGAGCGGCTGAACATCGGGCCCTATCCGACCAACCGGGTCCAGTGGGAGCAGCCGCACGAGGGCAACCTCTTCGAGTTCCTGTACCGGCGCCGCGCCCTCCAGGGCGATCTGGTGGCGGCCGGCTGAGCCCGGCCGCCCGCGGCGCCGCGCCCCGCCCCGTCCGCATGCTTTCCGGTCTCGTCCGCCCCCGCCTCCGCCACACCCTCCCGCTCCTCGGGCTGGTGCTGTTGCTGGCAGGCTGCGGGCCCAAGCCGGAGCCCGCCCAGCCCCCCGGCCCGCCCCCGCCGCCGCCACGCACGGCCTGGCCGATGACGCGCGGCGGTGCGGCCCTGTCCGGGGTCGTCGCCCGCCCCGCCCCCGCGCGCCCCACGGTGCTCTGGACCTTCACCAGTCCCGGCCCGTTCAGCGCCGAGGCGGCCATCGCGAACGGCCGGATCTATGTCGGCAACGACAAGGGGCGCCTACATTGCCTCGATGCCGAGACCGGCAAGGAGCTCTGGCACTTTGATACTGGCGACACCATCGCGGCGGCGCCCGCGGTCACCGCCACCCGCGTCTTCGTGAGTTCCCACGACGGCCGCCTCTACGCCCTGGAGGCGGCCACCGGTAAGGAAGCGTGGAAGTTTGCCACCGACCAGAAGGTCAGTTCGGGCGCGACCCTCGTGCGGGCGCCGCAGCGCACTGAGGACTGGGTGGTGCTCAATGGTTACGATGGCACCACGCGGGTGCTCCGCGCGGCCGATGGCAGCACCGTCTGGACCTACGCGACGGAGGACCACGTCAACGGCGCCCCCGCGGTGGTCGATGGAAGGTTCATCGTCTTTGGCGGCTGCGACGCGCAGCTCCACGTGGTCCAGCTGGCGGATGGCAAGCTGGCGCACCGCATCCCGGCGGAGGCGTACATCCCGGCCTCGATCGGCACCTCCGGCACGATGGCCTTCTGCGGCAACCACGCGAACCAGGTCGTCGCCTTCGAGGTCGCCGCGGGCAAGGTCGCCTGGACCTACCAGGACCGGGCGATGCCCTTCTACAGTTCCCCG
>SYDD01000341.1 GCA_005786775.1 Opitutaceae bacterium | reverse complement strand
TGACCTGTGTCGGGCACACGGGGGGCGAGTTGGAGGCGCTGGCCGATCAGATCCACGCGCAAGGGTTTCGTAACATCATGACGCTGCGGGGTGATCCGCCCAAGGGCGCCACCTCGTTTCCCGTGCTGCCCGGCGGCTTCCAGCACGCGGCGGAGCTGGTAGCGCTCCTGAAGCGCCGCCACCCGGATTTCTGCCTCGGCGTGGCCGGCTACCCGGAGAAACACCCGGAGGCGACCTCACTCGAGGCGGATCTCGCCCACCTCAAGCGGAAGGTGGACGCCGGCGCCGACTTTATCACCACGCAGCTATTCTTCGACAACACGGTCTACTACCGCTTTGTGGAGCGCTGCCGCGCCGCGGGCATCACGGTACCCATCGTGCCAGGCATCATGCCGGTGCTTTCGCTGAAGCAAATTCAACGATTCACCCAGCTCTGCGGCTCCACGCTGCCGGCGCAGTTGACCGCACGGCTGGAGGTCGCGGCAGACAACGCGGAGGTGGTGGAAATGGTCGGGATCGACTGGGCGCTGCAACAGATCCGTGGACTGCTGACCAACGGCGCACCCGGCTACCACCTCTACATTCTGAATCGTGCGCGCGGCGCCCTCGCGCTCTCCGCCGGCCTCGCCGCCTGAGAGGAAGATCGCCGCGCCGGGGCTGAGCCCGGCGGCGCGTTCACCCTCCGGCCATCACTGGACGGAAGCCGGCTTCCGAAAGGACCTTCGCCACCGTCTCACGGTGGTCGCCCTGGATCTCGATCCGCCCCTCTTTGACCGTGCCCCCGGTGCCGCACACCGCCCGAATCCGCTTCGCCAACTGCTCTTTTTCCGGCAAACCGATTCCGACGAAGCCGTCGGCCACCGTCACCGTTTTGCCCGCCCGCCCGCCGGTCTCTCGCCGGACTTCGACGCGCCCCCGGTTCCTCGCCGGGGCGGCCTCAATTTTTGGTGCGGCCGGCGACGGTTGAATCCCGGCGGGAAGTCCGCTGGCGCTGAGTTTGGCAAAAGGATTTTGCGCGAGCCCGCTACCGCCGTTCGTGGGGACTTTGCCGGGATTCACTGGTCTTCCCTCCCCGCGCGCCCGCCGCACCGTCCAACCGGGATGTCTTCAGCACCCCCAAGAAAGAGCAGCGCCTTGGCGTAGCTCCGCTGCTCCAAAAAATGTACCAATTGCGGATGCAGCCCCGCTCGGTTGGACTCCAGCTCCGAATCGACCGCGCCCATCGCAGCGTTAATACCGGGGCCATCCCCATCCTTAATCGCTGTCATCAATCGGGTTAGGTTATTCTTCAGCTGGTCGGGCATGGGCGAAGAGCAGGTCCTGCTTATCCGGCTGCTACCCAAGTTAAGCGTGATTGCAATCCCCCTGAAAGTCCGGAGCCCGCTTGAGCCCTCCGGGAGCCTGTGGTTGGATCCCAATCCTTTTTTCCTGCTCCTGCCATTTCCTGCATGCAACGCCCTTCCCTGCCGCTCAACGCCAACGCCGCGCTGATCGAGTCGCTCTACGCCACTTGGCTCGCGGAGCCGGATCAAGTCGATCCGACGTGGCGGGCCTTCTTCCAGGGGTTCACCCTTGGCACCAACGGCCTGCCCTCAGCCAACGCGCTCGCCACACTCGCCAAGACCGGGGCCCCCGCCCGCGCTACCGCGCCCATCCTCGACAGCCTTAAGCAGTCACGCGTCCATCAGCTGATCAACGCGTACCGCACGCTAGGGCACCGGGAAGTCCATCTGGATCCGCTGGCCGACCCGCCGCATGCCTACCCCGAGCTGGCGCTCTCCCGCTTCGACCTCGGGGAAGGAGACCTCGAGGCGAGCTTTGACCTTGGAACGTACCTCGGCGGCGGGCAGATGAAGCTCCGGGACATCCTGCAGAACCTGCGCGCCACCTACTGCGGGCGGATCGGGGTCGAGTATACCCACCTCCAAGATGTCGAGGCCCGGCAGTGGCTGGAGACCCGGATGGAACAAACGCGCAACCAGCCGGACTTCGCGCCCGCCGAGCGGATTCGCATCCTCCGCCGCATTCACAAAGCGGAGCTCTTCGAACGCTTCCTGCACACCAAGTACGTCGGCCAGAAACGATTCTCCCTCGAGGGCGGCGAGACGTTGGTCGCGGCCGTCGACGCCCTCTTCGAAGCCTGCCCGCGGCTCGGCGTCGAGGAGGTCGTGATGGGAATGGCCCACCGCGGGCGGCTGAATATCCTCACCAGCGTGATGCGGAAGAGCTTCGACGTACTCTTCGAGCAATTCTCCGAGAACTATATCCCCGAGACGGTGGGCGGCGACGGCGACGTGAAGTACCACCTCGGCTACGAGGCGGTACTCGAGACCGCCTCCGGCGGCAAACTGGAGGTGCGGCTGGCCGCCAATCCCTCCCACCTCGAGATCGTGAACCCAGTAGTCGAGGGAAAGACTCGCGCCCGCCAGCGGATGCGCGGCGCCACCGAGGAGCGTTGGCGCGTGCTCGCCCTCCTGATCCACGGCGACGCGGCCTTCGCCGGCCAAGGCATCGTAGCCGAGACGCTCAACTTCTCCCAGCTGCCCGGCTACCGCACCGGCGGCACGGTGCACCTAGTGATTAATAATCAGATTGGCTTCACCACCGAGCCGCGGGACTCCCGCTCCACCCTCTACTGCACGGACGTCGCGACGATGATCGAGGCGCCGATCTTCCACGTGAACTGCGATGATCCCGAGGCGGTCTGCCACGCGGCCCGGCTCGCGCTCGAGTTCCGGGTCAAGTTCCAGCGCGATGCCGTCATCGACATGGTTTGCTACCGCAAGCACGGGCACAACGAGACCGACGAGCCTGCCTTTACCCAGCCGCTCCTCTACCGGCGCATCGCCAGCCACCCGCCGATCTCCAACGTGCTCACGCGCCAGCTCGCCGCGGCGGGTGTCGTGACCGAGGCCCAGTCGGAGGCGATCCGCACGGAATATTCCGAGGCGCTCGAGAAGCATCTAGAGAAGGCCAAGGCCAGCGAGACCGCGAAGTCCGCCCGCCGTGCCGCCGCCGCCGCCGAGGCCCGGCGTTTCGTCGGCTCGACGGCCGTCTTCCAGCCAGATTACCACTTCACTCCCGTCCCCACGGGCGCCGCACCCGAACTCCTCGCGCGTGCCGCGTCCGGGCTGACCAGCTTGCCGGAGGGATTCCGGCCCAACCCCAAGATCCGTCGCTTTCTGGACGCCCGCGCCGCCGCCTTCCGTGAGGGCGGCCCGATCGACTGGGGGTTCGCCGAGGCGCTCGCCTTCGGCACGCTAGTGCTCGAG
>SYDD01000340.1 GCA_005786775.1 Opitutaceae bacterium | reverse complement strand
TACATCGGCTGCTACGACGGCCTGGTCTACGCGGTGAACCCCGACGGCACCCTGCGCCGCACTTGGGCCACGGGTGGGATCGTGCGCTCCTCCCCGGCAATCGCGGGCACTACCCTCGTTGTTGGCAGCAACGACCGTCGCGTGTACGCCTTTGACCTCGGGGTGGGGACCGCCGGCCCCTGGCCCCAGTACCGGCACAACGCGCGCCGCACCGGCCGCGCCGAACTTGAGCCGTTCGGCCTACTCGCCGCGCCCGTGGACCAGCGCGCCGTGCTCACCTTGCCCTTCAGCCTGAGCGTGACGGTCTCCGGGGCGGGACCGTTCACCTACCAATGGTTCCAGGATGGGCGGCTCGTGTCGGGCGCGACCCAATCCACCCTCACCGTCGCCGTCGCCACCGCAGCCTCGGCAGGGACCTACGTCGTGCGCGTCACGGGTCCGCAGGGTGAACTCACCAGCAGCCCGGCTCGGATCACGGTCGAACCGCCGGATCTGGGACGCCTGACCAACCTTTCGGTGCGTACGCGGGCCGGGTCCGCGGCGCGCACGCTCACGGCGGGTTTTACCCTCGCGGGGGCGGGACCCAGGCCGGTGCTGCTGCGCGGCATCGGGCCCGGACTCGCGGCGTTCGGCGTTTCGGGGACGCTCGCAGATCCAGCGCTGGAGCTGTACGCGGCCGGGCGGCTCGAGGCGGCGAACGACGACTGGGGCGGGGGCGGCCCAGGGCTGGCGGCGGCCTTCGCCCGCGCCGGCGCCTTCGCCCTTGATCCCACGGGGCGGGACGCGGCGCTGCTCCGTTCCCTCGCTGCGGGCAACTACACGGTGCAGGTGACCGCAACGGCGGGGGTCGCCGAGGGAGTGGCGCTGGTCGAGCTGTACGAGGATCCGGCGGCGGCGGCGAACGCCAGCCGTCTGGTGAACCTTTCCGCCGGCGCGCAAGTGGGCTCCGGGGAAGGCATCCTGATCGCCGGCTTCACCCTCTCTGGCAACGTGCCGCGGCGCGTGCTGGTGCGTGGCATCGGTCCCGCCCTCGCGGGCTTCGGGGTGACGGGCGCTTTGGCGAATCCTATGCTGACGCTCTTCCGCGGGGCGACGCGCGTGCGGGAGAACGACGACTGGGGCGGTGACCCGGCGCTCATCGCGGCCTTCGCGGCGGCGGGCGCGTTCCCCCTCGGCGACGCCGCCGGACGCGACGCAGCCTTCGTCACCGTGCTGGCGCCCGGTAGTTACACGGTGCAGGTGGCGGGGAGCGGGGGCGGCACCGGTGTCGCCCTGGTCGAGCTGTACGAGTTGCCCTGAAGCGCCTTCAGCGGACCCAGCGCGCCTGCAGGACCCAGCCGCGGAAGACGTCGCGGCAGACCGCGCCGTACGGATTCTCCCCAAGCGCCTCCCAGCCCTCCGGGAAATGCCAGACCGACTGCCGGGAGCGGATCACCTCGCGCCCGTCGAGGCGGACCACGATGTCGCCCACGCCGCCCTGGCCGTAGGCGTCCGGCCGGAACGCGGGTAGATCCAGCTCCAGCCAGTGGCCGCCAGGACTCGGCCGGAAGACCGGAGAGGTCACGCGGGGCTGGCCGAAGGTGTCGAAGGCGAGCTTGATCCCCCCGGACGCGGGTTCGACGAAAAGAAAGTTGTACTGGAAGTGCGCTCCGGCGGTGATGAGCGGCTCGCCGGGATGGAGGATCTGGTCCGGAAAATGCACGCGCAAGCGTAAGGTGCCGCCAGGTCGCGCGGTCGGGTCCACAAAGCCGTGGCGGAACTCGTCGCGCCGCAGCAGGCGCGAGAACTCGTCGCGCAACTCACCGGAAAACCCGGCGGCGAGCCGCCCGCCCGGGACGAGGGAAACCGGCCCGGGCGGCCGAATGTCCTGCAGGGCGCGGCCGCCGCTGAACCAGACGGCGATCCCGGTGCGCTCCCGGTGCTCGACGTCGCGCCGGAGGGCGGCCCAAGGGCCGTTGCCTT
This sequence comes from Opitutaceae bacterium, assembly GCA_005786775.1. GTDB lineage: Bacteria > Verrucomicrobiota > Verrucomicrobiia > Opitutales > Opitutaceae > ER46. The sequence continues at coordinate 7,784 of SYDD01000340.1, read as the reverse complement.
CCGGCCGGTAGAGCGAAGGCAGCTGGAGTGTGACCGTGTGGGTGTGCCCAGGCTTCCAAGTGAGGAGCCGACCCCAGAGGATCGCCTGATCCCCGAGCGCGACCCCAAAGCGCAGCTGCCGCCCAGCCAAGTATTCGACAAAGACTCGTTCGCCCGCCGCGTCCGCGGGCTCCCAGAAAGGCTCCACCGTGCCTGGAGACTGATCCCGGAACCGCACCTTCAGCACCCGGGGGGCGTCGACGTGGCCGAGGCGGCGGCCGAGGTCGGCGAGCAGGTCGTGCGTGCCGTCCGCCAGCTGGCGCCAGCGCTCGGTGGCCAGGCCGCGCATCGAGCGGCCGTGGTAGTCGAAGGTGACGAGCGTGCCCACCACCAGCGTGACCGCGACCGTGGCGCCCGCGAGGGCGACGGTGGCGGTGGCGGCCCAGCGCGCGAGCCGCCGCCAGCGCGCGCTCCGCCGCCAGCAGGCCAAGGAGCGCGAGTAACGCCAGCGCCACCGCGTAGTCGGTCTGGTAGCGCATCGTCGTCGAGAAGTAGCACAGCACGAGCGCGCCGACCGGCAGGGCATAGGCCGCGACCACCCCGACGGCCCCGGCCAGGGCTCGCCGTTCGGCCGCGGAACGGCCCAGCCACGCCAGCGGCAGCGCGAGGAGGAACCAGTAGAAGGGAAACGTGACCGCCTTGCCACAGACCTCCTCGGTCCCGAAGTAGTCCGGGATGTGCGAGATCTCGATCGACTGCGCGTAGGCGAAGGGGAACTCGGGGCGCCAGAGGAGCGGCTGGAACAGGTAAACGGAAAGGTTGTGGAGGAAGAATCGCGGGCTGAAGTGCACCAGCTTGCCCTCGTAGGCGCCCGAGAGCTGGTAGTTCTGGCCCCACTCGAACGGGCTGCCGAAGCGGGCGTGGTTGTGCCACATGATGGCCGCCGCGCAGCAGGCGAGCGGCACCCCCGCGGCGCCCGCCAGCCGCCACCACTCGCGGCCCGGCTCCCGCCGGAACCACGCGCGCCCGAGCGGGAACAGCAGCATCCCCAGCGCCAGCAGGCAGGTGGGCCGCGCCCCGACCGCGAGACCCAGGCAGAGCCCAGCGACCGCCACCACCGGCACCGGCCTCCAGCCGTGCCAAGCGACCGCGCACGCCAGCGCGGCCACCGAGGTGAAAGCGATGCCCGCCGAGATCGGCAACTCCCACATCATCGGCCGCTGGGCCAGCGCCAAAAGATGGGTGCCGAACCCGAGCGCCAGGACCCCGAGCGGGGCCACCAGCACGTGACTCTCCGGAAAATACCGCCGCCGCAGCCCCAGCCAGAGGAGGGACGCCGCCGTCACGGCGACCGAGCAAAACACCCACGTCGCCGCCCCCGACGTCATCTCCCGGCCGGTGATCAGGCGCCACGGCCACATCAGCGTGAACGCCGGCGTGGGCCCGAAGTAGAGGTAGTACTTACCCCGGTAGAGGGAGATGTCGCCCATCTTGTGCGGCCCGTTCTGCGCCGGATCGTAAGGGTCCGCCAACGCCAGCAGCGCCGGGGAGGGATCCTTGTCGATGTTCAACTGCCCCTTCTGCCAGCCACGCACCAGGAGCTTGTAATAATCCAAGTCACCCCAGTCCTCGAACCCGTTATTGGCCGCCACCACCCAGCGAAAGGCCCCAATCACGAACAGCAGCGCGGCCGCCGCCAGCAAGTGGTCCCACGGCCCACGCCGGCCACGCGAATCTGGGGCGGAAGCAGGCGGGGGTAAGGCGGGCATCTTCGCTGACTGACGACGTCAGTCACGGGCCGTGCTGCCAAGGCGAAAGCGGGCCGGGCGCGCCACCGCGGGGTTTGCAAATAGCCTAGACTGCGCACGCCGGGCAGCCGAAGTTTCTCCCGCCGAAACCCTCCGGCGCACCCCATGGCCACTGCCCACCCCCATCGCCGCGCCGCGTTTGCCGGCGCCCTCCTCTGCCTCCTGTCCGCCCTGCCCCGGCCCGCCGCCGCGCAGGCCGTGGCGCCGGCGCCTGCCCCGGCCCCGACCGTGCCGGTTCCGCCGGAATCAGCCGTGCGGTTGTCGCCCTTCGAGGTGAGCACGGACCGCGACACCGGCTTCGCGGCAGCAAGCTCCATGGCCGGCGGCCGCCTGGCCACGGACCTACGCGACACCCCGGTGGCCTACTCGGTCGTGACGCGCGACTTCATCGACGCCCTGAATCTGGTCGACCTCCAGTCGGCCGCGGAATGGACCACCTCGAGCACGGTGGCGGTGGACAACGGGCAGCAGAACTTCTTCTTCAACCCGGTCCAGTACACGGTGCGCGGCGCGGGCGGCGGGCGGCCACAGCGCAACTTTTTTCCCCAGTTCAACAACGGGGACTCGTACAATCTGGAGCGGTATGATTTCGGCCGCGGGCCCAACGCGGTGCTCTTCGGCAACGGCTCCCTCGGCGGCATCAGCTCCGCGACGACCAAGCGGGCGCAGACCGGGCGGGCGACGCGGCAGCTGCAGTTCGCCGTGGGCTCGTGGTCGAACTTCCGCAGCACCTTCGACGTGAACCAGCCGCTCGGAGAGCGCTTCGCGGTGCGCGCGGCCGGCGTGTGGGGCGACGCGGGCGGCTGGCGCCTGAAGGACTTCGACAAGCGCCAGGCGGTGTTTCTCACCACCACCTTCCGGCCCTTCCGCGATGGCGAGCTCCGGGTGGAGGGCGAGTACGGGCGCAACTCGCGGCAGGTCGCGGTGACCTTCCTCAACGACCGGTTCTCGGGCTGGAACGGCACGACCTACGCCGCGCCGCGGGCGGTCACGACCCTGCCGGCCAACGCCAACGCGATCGGCGTCGGCCGCCGCGGGGCCAACTACTTCGTGCACCTGCCCTTCACGGCGCCGGACCGCATCTTCAACTACCAAAACGACCCGATCACCCTGCCGGGCGGTAACAGCGCGACGACCCCGATCGCTGGCTACACCTACGGCACCAACGCGTCCTTCAACACCGCCGGTGCGAACCTGCTGTACGAGATCAACGTGCCCGCCGGCCGCTTCGACAACGCGGAGCGCCTCTCCGCCTTCCGCGTGCCCGGCGAGGAGTTCACCCTCTCGCCGGACCTGCCCATCCTCACCCAGCGGTTCAAGGACCTGCAGCTGACCTACTCGCACCGCTGGGGGAATCTACACTTCGAGGTCGCCGGCGACATCAACCGCACGGCCGCGATGACCAACGGTGAGCCCAACCGCGACCTGCCGAATGTCTTCATCGACATCAACCGCGTGCTCCCGGACGGGCGCCCGAATCCGGACTTCCTGGTGCCCTACGGCGACGGCCAGTACATGCGCGCCTTCCGTACCTTCTCCGAGAACAACGTCCGCTCCGCCGGCGCCTACGTTTGGCCCACGCGCTTCGGGCACTTCACGGTCAACTCCCTCGCGGGCTCCAACAACAGCGAGAACACCAGCGACCACCGCTACCTGAGCGTCGCCCGCGGCACGGACCAGCGATTCTGGGCCTACAGCAACCAGCGCATCCGCATCCGCCGCTACTGGAACAACACCAGCCGGCCGTCCCCCGACCTCTCGCTGCGGCCCATCACCTACTACGACCCCAACACGGACGCCACCGAGACGCTCCGCCCGATCTGGGCCATCGAGGCCGACCGCCGCGACACCCAGAACATCACCAGCAACCGCTTCCGCTACGCGCTCGCCTCGCTCAACGCCAAGTTCTTCTCCGGCCGCTGGGTCGTCCTCGGCGCCGTCCGCCGCGACACTTACTACTTCCAGAGCCGCCAGCAGATCCACCAGGGCGACTACGCCGCCGACTGGCCCGCGACCTACCGGATCCTCCGCCCCGGAGCGCCCTCCGACTACGCCGCCCTGACCTACACGCCCCGCGACACCAACGGCACCATCGTCGGCCCCGTCCAAGAGGCCGCGATCCGGCCGCGCGATTCCCTCGGCAACCGCCTGCCCCAGTACGCCAACGTGCGGTTCAAGGACGACTTCAACCCGCCACCGGTCGAGGGCCGGCAGGTAACCCGCAGCGTCGGCACCGTGCTCCACCTCGCCTCGTGGCTGAACCCGGCGATCAACTTCGCCGAGACGTTCAACCCGCCCGGCTCGATCGTCCGCATCGACGGCCGTTCACTCGAGCCCACCGTCGCCACCGGCATCGACTACTCGCTGCGGATGGAGCTGCTCGGCAACCGCCTCAACCTGAACTTCGTCTACTACACGACGGAGGAGGTGAACAACACCATCCCCCAGGACGGACCGGGCTTCTTCAACACCCTCTACGACGCCAACGTCGTCGGCGACACCAGCGCCACCGGCCGCAACATCCGCGGGATGGGCCGCCTGCCCAACCAGTACCGCGACACCCGCCTCCGCTCCGGCGAGGGTTACGAGGTCGAGGTGACCTTCAACCCGACTCGCGCGCTACGCCTCACCGGGAACGTCGGCTTCCCCCGCCTCTTCGAGGCCAACGCCTACCCCGACGTCCGCGCCTACATCGACAAGAACGCCGGCATCTTCCGGCAGATCGCCAACGACGCCGGCGTGCTGATCGGCCCCGACAACGTCGCCCGCGTCGACGAGTCCATCCCGATCAACGAGCGCTCCTCCGACGCCAACGCCGCCGCCACCGCCTACAACAACATCCAGGGCTTCCGCCGGAATATCGTCGACGGCCGGCGCCTCCAGCAGGACCAGCCCGTCGCGAACGCGTTCGCCGACTACACGGTGCAATCCGGCCGACTGCGTGGGCTCCGCGTCGGGGCCGGGGCCCGCTACCGCGGCAAGCAGATCTTCTGGTCGCGGGTCGAGGACACCATCCCGGACCCCAACAACCCCCGGGTCGCCATCGATGACCCGACCAAGGACGCGTACACGCCCGCCTACACGCCGGACGACTACATCATCGTCACCGCCACGCTCGCCTACACCTGGCGCTTCCCGCAGCGCCGCGAGATCCAGGCGAACCTCGTGATCAACAACCTCCTCAACGACCGCGGCCCCGCGTACTCCTCGACGGCCCAGAACGCCCACGTGATGCGCCCGCTGAACAACGACTACGCCTCCCCGGCGCGCGAGACGGTCCCGCGCTACTACGCGCTCAAGCAGCCGCTCAGCTTCACGTTCACGCTCACGACCAAGCTCTGATCCCGATGCGCCGCCGCCTGCTCGCCCTCCTCCTGCCCGCGGCCGCGGCCGCCGCGACGGCGCCCTCCCCCGGGACCGCGGCCGTGCCCGTGCGGGTGCTGTGCTACAACATCCACCACGGCGAGGGCCTCGACGGCCGGCTCGACCTGGAGCGGATCGCCGCCCTGATCAAGGGGGAGAAGGCCGACCTGGTGGCCCTGCAGGAGGTCGAGCGCGGCACGCAACGCACCCAGCGCCGCGACCTGCCCGCGGAACTCGCCCAACTGACCGGCCTCGCGGTCACCTTCGCCCGCAACATCCCGTACCAGGGCGGGGAGTACGGCACCGCGGTCCTCTCCCGCTTCCCCATCCGCCGCGTCGCGCACCACCCACTGAAGATGATCGGCCAGGGGGAGCAGCGGGGCGTGCAACAGGTCTGGATCGACCTCCACGGCACCGAGGTGCTGTTCCTCAACACCCACCTCGACCACCGGCGCGACTCCGCCGAACGGGAGCGCAGCGTCGAGGAGATCCGCACGCTGGTCGCCGCGGCGGGACCGGTGCCCGTGATTGTGGCCGGCGACTTCAACGCCGCGCCCGACAGCCCCGCGATCGCCACGATGCGCGGGTTCCTCCGGGACGTCTGGACGGCGGTCGGCCACGGACCCGGGCACACGATTCCGGTCCGCCAGCCCAACCGGCGCATCGACTACATCTGGATCTCCCCCCACTTCGTCCCCGCGGAGATGAAAGTCCTGACTTCGGAGGCCTCGGACCACCTGCCGATCAGCGCGCTGCTGATGCTCCCGCGCCCCTAGGGTGCGCCGCGCTTCGGGCCGCAAGCGGCGCTCAGCGCCGCAGGTGGGCCAGCGTGAGGTCGGGGAAGTCGGTGAACGCCCCGTCGACCTTGGCGGCGCCGAACAGCGCGGCCTGCAACGCTGTGAGGTCCGGGCAGTGCCGCGGCAGGTCGTCCCGCCGGATCGTGTAGGGGTGCACCGCCAGCCCGAGCGCGCGCGCCCGGGCGACCAGATCGCTCACCTGGGCGGGGGCCCCGGCCGCCGGCCAAGTCACGACCCGCCCGATGGCCGGGCCGATCCCATCGGCGACCGCGGACACCGCCCGCAGCCCGGCATCCGAAACCAACCAGCCGTAATCGGTGCCGTCGGCCGCCTGGCCGCTGGCGCCGATGAGCTGGACGAGCCGGCCTTTCCAGCCCAACTCGCCGCGCAGGCGCCGGACTTCCTCCCCTTCGAAGCACTGCAGGAAGCAGGGCGCGGCCTTGTCCGCGTAACCGAAGCGGGCGAGCACGGGCAGGATCACGCGGCTCGGGTCACGTCCCTGGTCGCGATGCCACCGCGGCGCCTTGATCTCGGGATAAATCCCCGCGACGCGCCCGGTGCTGCGGTTGAGGGCCTGGACCAGGGTGAGCTCCTCCTCGAGGGTGGGGATGCGCAGCCCGGCGGGCGCCGCCACGGACGGGTAACGCGCCGAGTACTGGGCTTCGCCCGTCTTCAGGTTCACCCGCTCGCGGACCTCAAGCTGCCGTATCTCCGCGAGGGTGAAGTCGAGGGCGTAATGCCGCCCGTCCGGGCGGGCGCGCCCGGGAAAGCGCCGCGCGACATCCGTGACCGCGTCCAGATACACGTCGTGCAGCACCACCGGCACGTCATCCTTGGTCAGCACGATGTCCTGCTCGAGGAAGTCCGCCCCCAGCGCGTGGGCGTGGGCCTTCGCGGCGAGGGTGTGCTCGGGGAGGTAGCCGCTCGCGCCGCGGTGGGCGACCACGAGGGGCCGGGCCGGCTGGGCGAGGACGGCCGGGGCGAGCGCGAGGAGCAGGGCAAGCAGGGAAGGCGGGCGCATCGGGAAACGGGTCAGGCGGCGGAGCTGGCGCTGCGGTGGCGGAGCGTGAGCGCGCTGAAGGCCATCGTGAGCACGCAGCACACGATCATCGTGCCGAACACGCCGCCCCAGCCCCACTGGTCGGCGATCCAGCCCACGCCGGTGCCGGCGATGGCGGAGCCGAACACGTAGCCGAAGAATCCGGTGAAGCCGGCCGCCGTGCCCGCGGCCTTCTTCGGGACCAGGTCGAGGGCGTGCAGGCCGATGATCATGATCGGCCCGTAGACGAAGAACCCGATCGCGATCAGCGCCGCCATATCGATCCACAGCGGCCCGTGCCGGTTCAGGCCGTAGACCACGAGCCCGAGGAGCGTGAGCGCCATGAACAGGATCGTCGCGGGCGCCCGCCGGCCGCGGAAGACCCGATCCGAAACCCAGCCGCAGAGGATCGTCCCGGGGATGCCCGCGAACTCGAAGGCGGCCCACGCGAGGCTCGATTGCTGGAAGGAGAACTGCTTCGCCGTCTGCAGGTAGGTCGGGATCCAGTCGACCACCCCGTAGCGGACGAAGTACACGAACGCGTTGGCCACCGCGATCGCCCAGAGGTAGCGGTTGTTCAGGACGTGCCCGAGGAAGATCTCGCGGAAGGTGAAGGTGCGCTCGTGCTCGGCCGAGTACTCCGGCGGGTAGTCGTTCCGGTAGCGCTCCACCGGCGGGAGGCCGCAGCTTTGCGGGGTGTCCCGCAAGAGGAACGCGATCAGGATCGCCACCAGCGCGGCCACGAGGGCCGGGAAGTGAAACTTCGCGCCCCAGTCCCCGAAGAGGATCACCCCGAGC
>SYDD01000339.1 GCA_005786775.1 Opitutaceae bacterium | reverse complement strand
GAGTTCCGCCTGTACGCGCTGCCGCGCCCGGTAACTCTGCGTGACCGTGAGACCAAGCAGGTGGAGTTCCTGCGCGCGACGGGCGTCCGCGCGCCCGTACTCTACGTCTTCGATGGGGCACCCGGGATGTCCTTCAGCGGTGGCGTAAACCGCGATCCGGGCTTCGTCAGCCAGGGCTCCGCTAAAGTCGCCGTTTTCCGGGAGTTCCGGAACTCCGAGGAGAACCGCCTCGGCGTGCCGCTGCCCAAGGGCCGCCTGCGTTTCTACCGGCAGGACGCGGCGGACGGCCGCCTCGAGTTCACCGGCGAGAACGAGCTCGACCACACGCCGCGTAACGAGGTGGTGCGGGTGCGCACCGGCGACGCCTTTGACCTGGTGGGCGAGCGCACGCGCACACAGTACAACGGGAGCAACCGCCAGGAGTTCGCGGAGGAGGATTTCGAGCTCCGCCTCCGCAACCGCAAGGCGACGCCGGTGACGATCCGCGTGGTTGAGCGGCTCTACCGCGGGGGCAACTGGCGGGTCACGCAGCACTCCGCGCCGTTCACGCGCCGCGACGCGCAGACGATCGAGTTCGATGTGGCCGTGCCGCCGGATAGCGAAAGCGTCGTGACCTATCGCGTCCGCTACGAGTGGCGCTGAGGACGCCGCGGGGCTGACTCAGCCGGCCGGCGCGAAGTCCACCTGGCGGCGGTAGCGGTCGACCTTGGCCACGATCACCTCGAGGCGGTCGTTGAGCCCGAGGCGGCGCCGGTGGCGGCGCCCGATGAGCGCGTCGCCTGAGGGCGTTGGCGCGTAGCGGTCGTCTTGGAGCGACTCCAGCGGGAGGAAGCCAAAGGCAAGGGACTCGGTCAGCTCGATGAACAGGCCTTGGGGCCGCACATCGGTGATGACGGCCGCGAAACGGGTGGGTGGACGGAGCTCCAGCTGGCGAGAGAAGAATTCCATCAGCTTGACCTTCACACTATCGCGTTCGGCCTCGGCGCTGTTGATCTCGGTGCGGCTGAGGTGCTCCGCGAGGCGCTCGATCCCGGGCAGGTCGTAGCGGGTGGTGCGGGCGGCGCCGGACTGCCCCGTGGTAAGGTGGCGTTCCAGCACCCGGTGCACCACGAGGTCGGCGTAGCGGCGGATCGGGGAGGTGAAGTGGGTGTAGTCCTTCTTGTGCAGCCCGTAATGCCCGTCGGGTGAATGCCGGTAGGCGGCCTTCCGGAGGCTGCGCAGCAGCTGGGTCCGCAGGGTGTGGCCCTGGGCGTGGGTCGCTAGGATTGCGAGTACGCGCCCGAGCTCCGCCCGCTCTGTGAGGTCGCCGGCCGGGATGCCGTGGTCCGCCAGGGTCGCGCGCAGCTCGCCGAGGCGCGCCGGCTCGGGATCGTCGTGCACCCGGTAAAGGGACGGCAGCTTGAGCTGGCGGGTGAGGCGGGCGACCGCCTCGTTGGCCGCGAGCATGAACTCCTCGATCAGCTGGTGGCTCTCGTCGTGCTCCACCCGTTCTAGCCGCTCGGCGTAGCCGGAGGGATCGAGCAGGATCTTCGTTTCCGGCATATCGAGGTCGAGGCTGCCGTGGGCCATCCGCTCCTCCCGCAGCCGGCGGGCGAAGCTCCAGAGCCGCCGGATCCAGCCCTGCAGGTCCCGCAGCTCCGCCTCCGAGAGTTCCCGCAGGGCCCGGCCGGTGGAGCCGGTCTGGTGCTTGGGTGGCAGGGGCAGCTCGCGGATCCGGGCGAGGTCGTCCTGCTGCAGGAAGGCGAGGGCCTGGCGATAGGTGAGCCGTTTCCGGCTCCGGATCACGGTGCGCGCCGGTTCGCTGCCGCGCAGGCGGCCACCGGCGTCGAAGTCCAGCAGCACCGCCTGGCAGAGGCGGTCCTCCCCCTCGACGAGCGAGCAGAGCCCGTTGGAGATGGGTTCGGGCAGCATCGGCACGACGGTGCCGACCAGGTAAGTCGAGTTGCCCCGTCGCTGCGCCTCGCGGTCCAGCGCGCTGCCGGGGCGGACGTAATGGGAAACGTCCGCGATGTGGACGCCCACCCGCCACCCGCCGCCGGGCAGCTCCTCCAGCGAGAGCGCGTCGTCGAAGTCCTTGGCGTCGTCCGGGTCGATGGTGAAGACGGGGCGCTCCCGGTAGTCGAGCCGGCCCCGGGTGTCGCGCGCCGGGACCTTGACCGGGAGGGCCGCGGCCTCGCGCAGGGCATCGTCGGGGAAGCGCGGCTCGAGCTCGTAGGTGAGCAGGATCGCGCGCAGTTCCGCGTCCGGCTCGTGCGTGCGCCCGAGGCGGGCGGTGACCACGCCGGGGGGCGGCTGGGAGGCGTCGGTCCAAGCGCCGAGGCGGACGGCAACCTTGTCGCCCGGGCGCGGGGCGGGATCGAGGGCCGCGCCGGCCGGATCCGGAACGGTGATCTCGCGGGTGAAGCGCGGGTCGTCGGGCGCGACCATCCAGCCGGCGCGGTGCCGGCGGAGTTCGCCGACCACCAGGTCACGGTCGCGCTCGAGCACGTGGATGACGCGGCCGACGCGCTCACCCGGCCGGCGGCCCTGCCGGCCGGGATGGATGCGCACCACCACGCGGTCCCCGGGCAACGCGACCCCGGAATCCCCCGGGGGGATCTGCACCGCCGGGACCGGCGCCGCCCCGGCCGGCTGCTCCGGCACCGCGAACGCGGAGCCGCCGGTCCGAAACTGGATGCGGGCCACCAGCTCCCCGGCGCGGAGGCGCGGCGCGGCGGGTTTCTCCTCGCGTACGGGCGGCGCGGGCCGGTCCTCGGGCTGAACGGGGAGCCGGCCCGGGCGGGGGAGGGGAAGGGGCGAGCCCGGCGGCGGCATACCCGCGATCCGCGCGCGTATCGAGGAACTCTGGGGCGCCAAATGCTGCGAGATGCTAGGCGGCACCGATTT
>SYDD01000338.1 GCA_005786775.1 Opitutaceae bacterium | reverse complement strand
GCGCCGGCGGTCCCCGGGTTTCTGCTTCCCCGAACCCCATCGCATCCCTCCAACCTATGACCAGTACTCCTCAGATCAGTAACGAAGGCACCGTGCCCAACGCCAGCCGGCTGTTGTGGGCGGGCTTCATGGCCATCCTTGCCGCCGGCGTCGGCTTCGCCCTCCGCGGTGGCATATTCGGCGCTTGGGCCTCCGAATACGGCTTCACCGCCACGCAGCTCGGAGCTATCGGCGGCGCCGGATTCACCGGCTTCTGCTTCGGCATCATCATCGGTGGCGTGATCGTCGACAAGTTGGGCTACGGCAAGCTGGTCGCCCTCGCGCTGCTCGGCCACGTGCTCTCCGCGGTCGTCACTTTCATGGCGAGCACCCCGCAGAACGCCTACGATTTCCTTTATTGGGGCATGTTCATCTTCGCCTACGCCAACGGCACGCTCGAGGCGGTGGCTAACCCGCTGGTCGCGACCGTTTACCCCCAGAACCGCACGCACTTCCTCAACATCCTGCACGCCTCCTGGCCCCTCGGCATGGTGCTGGGCGCCGTCGCCTCCTATGTGCTGGGCACCGTGATGGGCTTCGGCTGGAAGGGCCAGTTGGCCTTCTATCTCGTCCCCACCATCGCCTACGCCGTGATGTTCATGGGCCAGTCCTTCCCGAAGTCGGAAGCCGCGGCCAAGGGCACCAGCTACGCGGATATGTTCAAGGACGTCGGCATCCTCGGCGCCGCGGTCGCCTGCTACCTCCTCGCCCTGTTCCTCGGCGGCGTCTTCAAGAACCCCACCATCGGCTGGGTCGCCGGCGGCGGCCTCGTGATCGTGGTCGGCCTGCTCACCCGCTTCTCCTTCGGCTCCTTCCTGCTCTTCGTCCTCTTCGTCACCCACGCGATGATCGGCGCCGTCGAGCTCGGCACGGACGGCTGGATCGAGGCCATCACCGGCAACCTCTTCACGCCGACGCAGGGCAAGATCCTGTTCATCTGGACCTCCGCCATTATGTTCGGCCTGCGCTTCTGTGCCCACTGGATCGAGACCCGCCTCGGCCTGTCCCCGATCGGCCTGCTGCTGACGTCCTCCATCCTCGCCGTGGTCGGCCTCCAGATGGCCTCCGGGATGAACTCCTTCGCCATCGCGTTCATCGCCCTCGGCCTCTACGCCGTTGGCAAGACGTTCTTCTGGCCCACGATGCTCGCGGTGGTCGGTGACCGCTTCCCCCGCTCCGGCGCTGTCGCGATGTCCATTATGGGTGGCATCGGGATGCTGTCCGCCGGCCTCATCGGCGGCCCCGGCCTCGGCTACGCCAAGGACCGCTTCACCGCCGAGAACCTGAAGGCCTCCAATGCCGCGGTCTACGAGGCCAACAAGGCCGCCGCGCCCTCGAAGTTCCTGTTCCTCGACCCGGTCACCGCCGTCGACGGTTCCAAGCTCGAGGCCGCCAAGAAGGCCGGCGACAAGGGCACCGCCGAGCAGAAGGCGATCGTCGCCGCCAACCAGCAGGGCGACCGCGCCACCCTCAAGGTGGACTCGTACATCCCGCTGACGATGGCCGTCGTTTACCTGCTGATGATGTTCTACTTCAAGGGCATCGGCGGGTACCGCCCGGTGAAGCTTGAGGAGCAGACCTGAGCCGCCCTCCGGTCCTGACCTTAAGGCCGCACCCCTTTCGGGGTGCGGCTTTTTTATCGGCCCGAGGCCCGCGGCCGGGCCCCGGGACGCCCGAGCCGCAATCGAAGTTCAATCGAACGAGAATCGAACGAGAATCGAAGGAGAATCGAAGGAGAGCCGGAGGGAGCGCTCGGGTGCGAGCAGGCCGCTCCAAGGGGTGCTCAGGGGCCACCCCGGCCTGGGGGCATCCGCCTCAGGCGGCAAGGCAGGTCGCCGCAGCCCGGGTCCGGCGCGGGACCAGCACGGTGAGGACACCGTCGGCCAGTTCCGCCTCCATCCGGCTGAAGTCGTAGCCCTTGCCCAGGCGCAGCCGCAGGAGGTAGTCGCGCTGCGCGGCTTCGAGGTGCAGCGCCTCGAAGTTCGGCCGCACCACGCGCTCCTTGCGCGCGAGCACGGTCAGGTCCGCCCCGCGGCCCTCGATCTCCACCGCCGAGTCGTCGACGCCCGGCACGTACACGGTGATCCGGACGCCCTCCGGGTGCTCCGTGCACTCGTGGACCGGCTGCCGGGGCCGCCGGTCGGGGCGGACGCTCAGGGCAGGACGGACTCCGGCGCGGGGCAGGAGGGAGGTGGCGGTGTGGTTCATGGAGGAAAGGGGTGGAAGCGCCCTCCTCGCCGGTCGGAAGACCGTCGGGCTTGGCTCAGGAACTGCGCTTCCGGAGGGAAGCTTCAGTGCTGGCGGCCCGGACCGGTCTTTTTGTTTCCGACGGAAACGGTGACCGCGCCCATGCCGCCATGACGCTGCCACGCCTGCTGGATGCAGGCGCCGGAGCGGCGGGCGGAGGAATGGAACGAGACGGTCATCCGAGAACTTGGCGAAAAAATGTAATGCAGGCGTCGTGCCAAGTCAGAAATGCAGTTTTCCGCGGGATTGCGCCGCCTCGGCCGGTTCCCCACCGTCTCCGAATGACCGCCGGAACCGACGACTCCACCACCGTGGCCGCCCTCAAGGCGCGCGTGCTCGCCTTTGCCCGGGAGCGGGATTGGGAGCAGTTCCACAGCCCCAAGAACCTCAGCATGGCCCTTGCCGCCGAGGCCGGCGAACTGATGGAGCCCTTCCTCTGGATTTCGCCTGAGGAGGCGCGGCGACTCGCCGCCGACCCCGCCCGCCAGCCCCGCATCGCGGATGAACTGGCCGACGTAGTGGTCTACGCCCTCCAATTCGCCAATATGGCTGGCATCGACCTATCTTCTGCGATTGCGACCAAGATGGCCGCCAACGCCGCCAAATACCCGGTCGAACGCGCCCGTGGGCGTTCCGACAAATACACGGAGCTCTGACCGGCTCTTTCCCGCCCCCGCCGCGGGCGGGACGCGGTACCCGCGGTTTAGCCGCGGCCGCCGAAACTCACGTAATCGTCCAGGTCCAGCAGGTCCGCGAAGCCCCGGATGTCATCGCGGTCGGGGGCCGCGGCCTTGAGGGTTGTCGCCATCCATTGGTGGCCGTCGCTGCCGCCGGGGCTGTGGCGCATCAGCCAGTCGGACCACGCCTCGATCTCGGCCGGCAGCCGCGCGGTTCGGGCGCGCACCCAGGCCAGCATCTGCGTGCCGGAAACGCCCTTGGTGGCCTCCGGGAGGAAGGCGTCCGCGTTCAGCCCGGTGAAGGTGAAAAACTGTTTATCGAGCGGGCAGTTGTAGTGGTACGCGCCCAGCTTGCTGGCGGCGCTGGCCCGTGCCTTGTCGAGAAGGCGTGGCAGGTGGGCGTAGCCGCCGAGGCGGACGCGGACGCTGCGCGGCGGATGGGCGGTGAGGTCGGGGGCGGAGAGGTTTGGCGTCCTGAGATCAGTTGTTCCCGTAGCAGGCGCACGAGTTGCCGCAGGGCGCCGGGGGTGGGGCTGCGCGCTGGGCGATGACCCCATAGCCGCCGGCGATCACGCGCTTCACGCGCTCGCCGGTCTCCGGATGCCGCGTCAGCGGGGCATCGTGCATCGACTGGCGGACCTCGAACTGGCGCGGCGCCTGGCCCGGTTGTTCCGGGATGGTCTCGTACACGTAGGTGGTCATGGGAAAGTCACCGCGAGTGAGGCGGTCCCGCGGATAGGCGCAAGTCTGCGCCGCGCCCAGAGCCCCGGATGGATGGCCACAAGAGGCGCAAGAGGTGCAGGGCGCGGACAAAGCTGCCAGGGCGTCCATAGACGCCGCGGAAGCCTTGTGGCTAGCTCCCCGGGCCGAGGGATCCGATCCACGCCCGCCAGAGGTCTCTCACTTACGGATCCGTGGCTGGAACTTCCGCGCTCTGCCTCGCCGCCTCCCAGCGCTCGACCCAAGGATGCCCCGCGGCGTCTATGGCCGCCACGCAAGGGAGGTCCGCGGAAGGAACCCTTTACGCCTCTTGTGGCCACGCTCCGCGATCGGCCCCGCGGCCTTGCCGCTCACCGGTTTGCGAACGCCGATCCTGGCCTGCTCCACCATTCCTCCTGCTTTGATCCTTCGGTCATCCTTCGGTTCTGACTGTAGAAAATCCAATTTTTACCTCTGGGAAACCGAAGGATGACTGTAGGATCACCGGACCGGGAAAGCGGCAGGCTGGCCGGGGGTCAGGCCGGCGGACGGAACGCCTTCATCACGGCCTCGTTGGTCTCCAGCCGCGGCCCGCCGATCAAATCGAGGCAGTAGGGGATCGCGGGGAACACCGCCTCGAGGTTCTCGCGGATCGCCTTGGGCCGCCCGGGCAGGTTCACAATCAGCGTGCGCCCCCGGATGCCCGCCGTCTGGCGCGAGAGGATCGCCGTGGGCACGTAACGCAGCGACGTGCTCCGCATCAGCTCGCCAAAGCCCGGCAGCACGCGGGTGCAGACGGCGAGGGTCGCCTCGGGGGTCACATCCCGCGGCGCGGGACCGGTGCCCCCGGTCGTCACGACCAGCCCGCAACCCACCTCATCCGCCATCCGGCGCAGCTCCGCCTCGATGACCGGTTGCTCGTCCGGGATCACCTTGTACTCGAGGGTGAAGGGCGTCCGCAGCCATTCCCGCAACAGCGCCGCGCAGGCCTGACCGGGGGTGTCCGCATAGACGCCCGCGCTGGCCCGGTCCGAGATGTTGAGTACGCCGATTCGGACGGATGGTTCCATAGGGGCGGGAGCAAAGGCCGCCGGGCGCAAAACGCCAGCCTCCGCCCCGCTGCCGCGCCCCCCGCCCGCCGCGGACGTCAGGCCGCGCGCCGGAGGATCTCCTCGACGACGGCGGGCGTGACCTCGCCCCGTTCGCCCAACTGCGTCATCCCGCGGGCTGCGAGCCGGCGCGCGACCTCCGGTCCCGTGGACACGGGGATCCCGTGGGCGCCAAGGGTGGTGGGGATTCCGAGGGACTCGTAGAATGCCCGGGTGCGGGCGATCGCCGCGTTGACCCGCTCCGCCGCGGAACCTTCGCGCAGGCCCCAGACGCGCTCGCCGTACTGCAGCAGTTTCTCCCGCTTGGCCTCGCGCCGGACCTCGAGGAGGCTCGGCAGCACCACGGCGAGGGTGCGGGCGTGGTCGAGGCCGTGCAGGGCCGTCAGCTCGTGCCCGATCATATGCGTCGCCCAGTCCTGCGGGACCCCGGCGCCGATCGCGCCGTTGAGGGCCCAGGTGGCGGCCCAGACCAGGTTGGCGCGGGCCGCGTAGTCCCGCGGGGCCACGAGGGTGCGCGGGCCCTCGCGGACGAGGATGCGCAGGACGCCCTCGGCGAACTCGTCCTGCACCGCCGCGTCGGCCGGGTGGGTGAGGTATTGCTCCAGCACGTGGCAGAAGGCGTCGCCGATGCCGTTGGCGATTTGGCGTTCCGGCAGCGAGAAGGTCGTTTCCGGGTCGAGCACGGAACAGCGAGGGAAGACCGCGGGGTGGATGAAGAACAGTTTCTCGCGCCACGCCCGGCGGCTGATGACCGCGGCGGCGTTGGCCTCCGAGCCCGTGGCGGGCAACGTGAGCACTGCCGCGAGGGGCAACGCGCCCGTCACCTTGGCGCCGGCGCTGGTGAGGATTTCCCAGGGATCGCCCGCGTGCCGTGCCGCGGCGGCCACGAACTTGGCCCCGTCGAGAACCGACCCGCCGCCGACCGCGAGGATCCATTCCAGCCGCTCGTGCCGGACCAGTTCCACGGCGCGCATCAGGGTGTCGTAATCCGGGTTGGCCTCCACGCCCCAGAACTCCTGCACCGTGCGGTCCCCGAGGGCGGCGCGGACCTGGGCGTGCACGCCATTGGCGCGGATGCTGCCGCCGCCAGCGAGGAGGAGCACGCGGGCGCCCGCGGGGATTTCCTGATTCAGTCCGGCGATCTGGCCGCGGCCGAAGAGGATCCGGGTCGGGTTGTGGTAGGTGAAGTTCTCCATTCCCCCGAGCTAGGCGGGAATGGGGCGGCGTGCAAGCGGCCCGGTCAGTCCCTGGCGCGGATCCGCTGCACCTTGGCCCGGAGCACCATGAAGCGGAAGATTTCCGGGCTGAAGAGCACCAAGGCAAGCACCAGCACGATCGTGAGGAAGGCTGGCGGCAGCCCGAAGGCCTTGCGGATGGCGAAGGCACCGATACAGAGCAGGAAGACGTAGCCGAGGTGGATGATCAGCTTGAAGAGTGCCCGGCGGTACGCGCGTTCGATCTCGGCGGGATCTTCGTCGTGGGCAGCCATGATGAGGTGAAACTGGGGGAGGGCGCTCTTCACGCAAGGGATTAAGCCTTGGAACCGGCCACCGATTGTGACGGTCTCGAATGAGCGATGAACTCTGTCTCCCTCCGCTCCGCGCGGGGCCTCGCCGCCTCGCTCCTGCTGTTCGCTTTCGCCGGTCTGGGGTCTGGCTGCATCGCCATCGTGGCCGCCGGGGCCGGCGCCGGCACGGTCGCCTATTTGCGGGGAGAACTTGAGGCCACCCTCGGCGGGAACCTGGAGCAGACCAACAAGGCGGTGAACCGCGCGATCGAGGAACTGAAGTTCGTGCGCATCAGCGAGAATAAGGACGCCCTGCTCGCCCTCACCGTGGTCCGCAACGCCGCGGACCAGCGGATCGAGGTGCGGCAGGACGTCGTCGGCGAGAAGCTGACGCGCGTCCGGATCCGCGTGGGGGTGTTCGGCGACGAGAAGCTTTCGCGGACGCTGCTGGACCGGATCCAGGCCAAGTTGTAGGCGCCGCCATCGGCGGGGACGGGCCAGCGCCGTGATCGGGGGTTGCAAATGCCGGGGATTCCCCGAGGCTCGACGGTTTAATCCGTATGTTGAAGAACCTGTTTGCGAAGCTGCGTGGCAAGTTCACGGGCTCGCGTCCGGCGCCCGCGGCCGATTCCGGCGCCGCTGCCGCCTCCTCTTCTGATTCCCGTCCTGCCCGTGGAGAAGGCCGCCGTGAACGCGGCGGTTCTGGCCCTGGCCGCGGCCCCCGCGCCGGTGAACCCGGCCGCGAGTCCGGCCCCCGGCCGCGCCGCGATGACGTCGGTCCCCGCGATGAGCGGCGCGATGACGCGGGTCACCGTGGTGGCCGGCGGGGCCGTTTAGGTGACCGTGGTGACCGCGGCGGCCGCGGGCCCGGTGGGCCCGGCGGCCGGGGTACCCGCGCCGAGCGGCCGATGATCGATAAGACGTTTGATCACCCCCGCACGGTCGACATCAAGCCGGCCGTGCCGGTGGACATTCCGAAGATGGACACGGCGTTCTCGGCCCTCGGGCTGAGCGATGCCCTCGCCTTCGGCGTCCAGGAAATGGGCTACGTCACGCCCACCCCGATTCAGGCCCAGGCCATTCCGGTGGTGCTGCAGGGTGGCGATGTCATTGGTTCCGCCCAGACGGGCACCGGCAAGACGGCCGCCTTCGCGCTCCCGATCATCCAGCGCCTCGGCACCCACGGGAAACTCCGCTGCCTCATCCTCGAGCCGACCCGCGAGCTGGCGCTGCAGGTCGAGGAAGCCTTCCAGAAGTATGCGAAATTCACGGATTTACGCGTGACGATCGTCTATGGCGGCGTCGGCTACGGCAAGCAGGAGGACGACCTCCGGCGCGGCGTGGACATCGTCGCGGCGACGCCCGGCCGTCTACTCGATCACTTGGAGCGGGGCAATTGCAGCCTCGCGAACGTGGACATCCTGGTTCTGGACGAGGTCGACCGGATGCTGGATATGGGGTTCCTGCCGGACGTGCGGCGGATCGTGCAGCAGTGCCCGAAGGCGCGGCAGACCCTGTTCTTCACCGCCACCTTGCCCCCGGAACTGGAGCAACTGGCCGGCTGGGCCCTGCGGGATCCGGTTAAGATTGAGATCGGGCGGGTGCGTTCGCCGGCCGAGACGGTCGCCCACGCCTTCTACCCGGTAGTCGCGACCCAGAAATTTGACCTGCTGCAGCTGTTGCTGGAACGGACCGACTTTAAGAGCGTGCTGATCTTCTGCCGCACCCGGATGGGGGCCGACCGCATCGCGCACCGTTTGGAGAAGAGCGGCCACACCGTCGGGGTGATGCATTCGGACCGGAACCAGCGGGAGCGCATCGAGGCCCTGCAGGGCTTCAAAACCGGCAAGTATGAGGTGCTCGTCGCGACGGACATCGCTGCCCGCGGTCTAGACATCGCCGGCGTCTCCCATGTGATCAATTACGATGTCCCGGAAAACGCCGAGGACTACGTGCACCGCATCGGCCGGACCGGGCGCGCGCAGAACACGGGCGATGCCTTCACCCTAGTGACCGAGGAAGACGTGCGGGACGCCCGTTCGATCGAGCGGTACATGGGGGTGAGCGTGGAGCGGAAAAAGATCGAGGGATTTCCTTATATCTATTCCGCGCTGTTCGACGAGAAGGCGCTGGCGGAGACCGCGGCGGCCGCCGTGAAGCCCGCGAGCCGGCTCCATCGCGGGGCCCGGCGCTGATCCGGCGGGCATTAGCGCCATCGCCGGACCTTAGCGGTGTTGCTAATGAGTCGGCGGTCGCCGCGACCGCCGGACTTTTTGGTTTACAAGGGAAACGCCGCCTTCTTGCCTCGCCCGCGATTTTCGCTCGCGATCCCTGTCTCCCGTGACCCTCCGCTTTCCTCTCCCGCCCGCCCGCCGCGTTGTCCGGCCTTGTTGGTCTGCGGGGTTGTCCCGGAGTTAAGGCGGCCAGATCCCTTTCCCGCTCATGTCGAAACTCTTCCCGAAGTCGGCCAACCAGCTGCCGCTCCAGATCCTCATCTATCTGGCCGTCGTCGCCGGGATCGCCACCGCCGGTGTGACGTACTACATGACCCCCAAGTACACCCGGGTGGGCTATGCCCCGGTGCAGCCGGTGCCCTTTAGCCATGCCAAGCACGTGCAGGAGGTGGGTCTCGATTGCCGCTACTGCCATTCCCACGTCGACAAGTCGGCGCACTCCAACGTGCCGACCTCGCAGACGTGCATGAACTGCCACAGCATCATCAAGACGAACAGCCCGCTGCTGGCGCCCGTTCGTGAAAGCTACGCGCAGGGCACCCCGGTGCCGTGGGTTTGGATCCATCAGACGCCCGACTACGCTTACTTCAACCACGCGGCCCACGTGAACAAGGGCATCTCCTGCGTGGAATGCCACGGCAAGGTGAACGAGATGGACACGGTGACGCACATGCAGCCGCTGAGCATGGCGTTTTGCCTCGAGTGCCACCGCGACCCGGCCTCCCGACTCCGCGACCCGAAGGATGTCTATAACCTGGATTCCGCGCGCTTGGCGGACCAAGGCGAGGCCGGCCGTAAGGCGGCCGAGGCCTTCAAGCACGACTGGAAATTGTTGCCCCCGCAGAGCTGCTCCGGCTGCCACCGATGAAACGCAAGATCGAACATCCCGCCCCCCCCGCCGCCGAGTCGCTGACCGGCCCGAAGTACTGGCGCAGCCTCGATGAGCTGGCGGGCACCCCGGGGTTCCGGGCCCAGTTGGAGCGGGAATTCCCGGAGGGCGCCGCTGAGCTAGACGGAGTTGACCGCCGTGGCTTCATGAAGCTGATGGCCGCCTCCTTTGCGCTGGGCGGGGTCGGTTTGTCCGGGTGCCGTCGGCCGGAGAAATTCATCCTGCCTTACGGCAAGTCCGTCGAGGGGGTCATCCCTGGGCTTCCTTCCTATTACGCCACCGCGATGCCCCTGCGGCAGGGAGCGATCCCGTTGCTGGCGGAGACGCATCAAGGTCGTCCGACCAAGCTCGAGGGCAATCCGACCTATGCGCCCCACGGCGG
>SYDD01000337.1 GCA_005786775.1 Opitutaceae bacterium | reverse complement strand
TTCCTCATCACCGTTGGGGTGGCCGCTCTGCTCCGGCCGCGCGGCTCACGCGCGGCTTAGCGGCCGACCGCCGCGCCGTCGGGCGGGCGGCGATCAAACCCGCCCTCCAGCAGCCCCTCCGCCGGACGATGGAGGATCAGCTCGGCCGCGCCTTGGTTGCCCGGGGCCTCGACCACCGTGTGGCCCATCCCCCGCAGGAGCGCGAGGGTGTCGGCTGAAAGCGCGTGGCGCTCGTGCAGGATGCGGTCCGGGAGCCACTGGTGGTGCACCCGGCCAGCATCCACCGCCTCCTGCGCGTTCATCCCCCAGTCGATGACATTCAGGATCGTGCCGAGGACCGTGTTGATGATCGTCCGCCCGCCGGGCGAACCCGTCACGAGGAGCAACTGCCCGTCCTTCACGACAATGGTCGGTGTCATGCTGGAGAGCATCCGCTTGCCGGGTTGGGCGAGGTTGGGCGGGGTGCCAATGAGACCCTTGTCGTCGGTGAGCCCGGGCGCGGCGTTGAAGTCGCCCATCTCGTTGTTCAGGAGGAAGCCACCCCCGGGCACCACGATGTAAGACCCATAGGCATATTCCAGGGTGTAGGTCAGCGACACGGCGTTGCGCTCGCGGTCGACCACCGAAAGATGGGTGGTCTCGGGTGACTCCGCGGGCCAGCTGAAGGAGGCCGGCGAGGAGACCGACGCGCGCTGCAGATTAATGGTGCGCCGCAGTTCCGCCGCGTACTCCTTCGAGATTAGACGCGCGACTGGGAGGTCCGGGTTGAAATCCGGGTCGCCGATGTGCCGCGCGCGGTCGGCGAACGCGCGCCGCATCGCCTCGGCCATCCGGTGCACGACGGCCGCCGAGCCGTGGCCGAGCGCCTTCAGGTCATAGCCCTCGAGGATGTTGAGCATCTGGATGACCGCGATCCCGCCGGAGCTGGGCGGGGGCATCCCGAGGATCTCGTGCCCGCGGTACGTGCCTCGGACCACCTCGCGCTTGCGGGCCTGGTAGGCTCGCAGGTCCGCTTTTGTGATGAGCCCGTCGTTCGCCCGCATCTCCCGCTCGATCAGCTCAGCAGTCTCGCCCGCGTAAAAGCCATCGGGTCCCTGCTCCGCGATCCGTTCCAGGGTGCGGGCTAGATCCGGTTGCCGCAGGATCTCCCCGGCCTCGTAGGGCACACCCCCCTTGGAGAACTGGGCCAACGAGGCCGGATACCGGCTGAGCTGGGGCAATACACCCTTCAGGGAACGCGCGAGGCCGTGGGTGACCTCGAAGCCCTCGCGCGCGAGCCGGACCGCCGGCAGGACCAGCTCCTTCCACGGACGCCGCCCGTGCTCGCGCCAGGCCAGATGCAGCCCCGCCACGGTGCCCGGGACGCCCACCGCACGATGGCTCAGATGGTGGCGGTCAAAGTCGTACTTGCCGTCCCGCAGCCACATCTCCGGCGAGGAACCCGTCGGCGCCGTCTCGCGGAAATCATAGGCTTGCGGGGAGCCGGAAGCGGGCCGGTAGACGATGAACCCGCCACCGCCGATGTTGCCGGCGGTCGGGTGGGTCACCGCAAGCGCGAAGGCGGTCGCGACCGCCGCGTCGATCGCGCTGCCGCCGTCGAGCAGCACCTGGTGCCCGATGCGGGAGGCGTGCCCCTCCTGGGAGACGACCATTCCGTCGCGCGCCCAGACCGGCGCGGAGCCGGCGACGGCCGGGGGAGGAAAAAGGGAAACGGCCGCAAGGCCGACCACGGTGAGACCGCGCGCGAACGGAACCATTCCTCAACGGTGCCGCGGGGCGGCGGCGAGTCAAACGCCGCGCCCCGGGCCGGTCAGCGCGGCGCGGCGGCCCGCAGGCGCTCCTTCGCGCGGAGCATCACGCGCAACGGGTGGAGTTCCTCCTCGGAGGTGAGCGGCATCGGGGCGCCTGTCACGAGCGCGGCGGCGAACGCGTCGAAGTAATCCGGGCCGGGCGTGCGGTCGAGGGGTTCGGTCACGCCCTCCCTCCGCACCAGCCGCGTGCGGGCGCCGCCGTCGACGGACTCGATGAAGCCACGGGTCCCGAAGATCCGCAGGGTCTCGTTGCCGTGCGGCAGGCCGAGAGCGCCCGGGTTCAGGTAGTTGATCACGAGGGTGACTAGGCCGCCGTTCTCCAGTCGGCCCTGGGCGATCGCGGCGAGCTTGCCGTCCCCGCTTTCGGAGGAGGGCTTGCCGAAGCCGGTCTCGTCCGCGGTGAGCGCACTCATCCGTACGCCCGCGGCGTGCTCGACCATCCGTGCGCCGTGGATGCCCGCCTGCAGGAAAAGGCCCCCATCGATCTCCTCGTCCTGCGGGCGCGCGGCGCCGTAGCGGTACGACTTCTGGACCAGGACCTGCACCACTTCGCCGATGTCTCCCGCCTGGACGTGCCGCCGGATAGCGGCGTAGGACGCCGCAAAGACGGTGCCGGCCATTTCCCGGAACTGGCGACCGGAGCGCTGGGCGGCGGCAAGGATGGCATCGAGCTCGGCCTCGGTCAGCGCGGAGGGCTTCTCCGCGTAAACGTGCCGTCCCGCCTCCAGGCAGCGGATGGCGTCACGCGCTTGGTCCGCCCGGCGGGGGGAACACAGCACCACCAGGCCCACGGCGGGATCGGCCAGGAGCGCATCGAGCCCGGCGACCACCTTCACGCCCTCCGGCGGACTGGGCTGACGCACCCCGGAGACCGCGACCAGTCGGGCATGCGGATGATCGCGGAACTTCTCGAAGCGGAGCTGGTGCCCGTTGCCGCCATACAGGGCGACGCCGATCCGCTCAGCGGCCGGGAGCATCGCGCCAACCAAGGTGATCCAGGCGAGCAGCAGGAGGCGGGCGAACGCGGCGACGGGCTTCATCTTGGCGCAAAGGCAAACGGGCGGAGCCGCGACGGGCAACGCGAAGTCGCGCTTGCCTCCCCCCGTTCCCGCACGCCCTGTTTGGGGGGTGCTCGCGTCCCTTCGCTTTTCCCGCCACCTTGGGATCGACTACTCGGGCGCGGCAACGGCGGACACCTCCCTCCCCGGCCTGCGCGTCTACCTTAAGGATCGTCTCGCCGGGCCGCCGCGGGAGATCGCGGGCCCCGCGGCGGGCGCACGCTGGAACCGCCGGGCGCTGTCCATCTGGCTGGAACGTGCGCTGGCGGACGGACCACCCACCCTCGTTGGGATCGACCACGGTCTTTCCTGTCCCCTGCCCTATTTTGAGCGCCACGGCCTGCCTTTGTCGTGGGACAGCTTCCTCGAGGACTTTGCCCGCCACTGGCCCACGGACCCGCCGCAGACCACCGTCCGTTCGCTCCGGGCGCGCGGCACCCGGAGCGGTGATCCGCGCTGGCGCCGGCCCTGCGAGCGGCTAACCGGGGCGAAGTCCGTCTTCCACTTCGATGTTCCCGGCAGCGTCGCGAACTCCACGCACGCCGGCCTGCCGTGGATCCAGCGCCTGCGCTCCGCGCTCGGCCTGACCCTGCACTGCTGGCCCTTCGATGGCTGGCAACCGGCCGCCGGGAAGCACGTCCTCGCCGAGATTTACCCCGCCCGCTGGAGCTCCGCGTGGCCGCGGGAGGACCGCACGCCGGATCA